>CAZCGD010000154.1:0-4930 GCA_964498105.1 uncultured Streptomycetaceae bacterium | reverse complement strand
GTGGACGCGATTTATTCGGCGAGCCAGAAGTGCCTCTCCTGCACGCCGGGCCTGTCGCCGGTATCGTTCTCGGAACGCGTCGTCGATTTCGTGAAGGCGCGCAAGGACAAGATCCATTCCTGGTTCATGGACATGAACCTGCTGCTCGGCTACTGGGGCGAGACCACCCGCACTTATCACCACACGGCGCCCACCAACTCGCTGTTTGCGCTGCACGAGGCTTTGCTGCTGATCAACGAGGAAGGCCTCGAGAATTCCTGGGCGCGCCACCAGCGCCACCACGTGGCGCTCAAGGCCGGCCTGGAAGCGATGGGGCTCAAGTTCCTGGTGAAGCCCGAGTACCAGTTGCCGCAGATGAACGCGGTGTATTGCCCCGAGGGCGTGGACGAAGCCCTGGTGCGGCGCACCCTGCTCGCCGAGTTCAACCTCGAAATCGGCGCGGGACTGGGGCCGCTCGCCGGCAAGATCTGGCGCTTCGGCCTGCTCGGCTACTCCTGCCGTCCCGACAACGTGATGCTGTGCCTGTCGGCGCTCGGTTCCGTGCTCGAGGACATGGGGCTGCCGGTGCACGTGGGCGACGCGGAAGCCGCGGCACATGCAGCTTATTCGGCCATGCACGCCAAGGCGGCGCAGGCCAAAGCCAAGACCCGGACGAAAGCGGCTGCCTGAGCGCCGTCCACCCCGTTTTTCATAGGGGAAACGGGCTGTAAGTTAGCGTTCACTTCAGGGCGGTTTTTGCCGTGGCCAACGGCTCGGCGAGCGGCTCCGCCCGCGATCACGCCGTGCCGCGGCCGGGCGGGAACCGCCGGCCGAAGCAGGTCAATCCGCAGCGTTGATTTTGTTCTTCCTGGCGGGCCGCCGTTGCGGCGGCTTGCCGGCGCGCGCCCGTAGTGCCGCGGCAACCGCGCTGCGTCCCCAGGGAAGCATCAAGTGCGGTGAATCCATCGCCGCTTCTGGCGCGCGGTAGAAGTTGAGGGTGGCGCGCTTGCCCTTGCGCGAGTAGCTGAAGATCTCGCTTCCCGCACGCTCGAATTTGCCGCGGTTCTCCTCGTCCGTCTTCAGGTAGAGCGTGCCGTCCTGCACGATGCCGAAGAACACGCCGTCGCAGTACAGCCCGTGGCCGCCGAACATGCTGCGCGCCGCCACGCGCCCCAGCGGGGCAAGCAGTTCGAGCGCGTGAGCGAGGAACTCGTCTTTGCCCGTCACGCCGGTGTCAGCGGACCTTCTCGCTTCCGAATCCAGCCTCGCGGGCGCGCACGATGGCTTGCGCGCGGGTGTTGAGGCCGAGCTTGCCGAGGACGGCGGACACATGATTACGCGCGGTCCGCTCGCTGATGTGGAGCCGCGCTCCGATGGCGGCGTTGTCGAGGCCCTGCGCAACCAGTTCGAGGACTTCGCGCTCGCGCGCCGTAAGTTCATCGATCAACGGATCTCCGGTGCCGGCGGGGGCCGGTAGAAAATCGTCGAGCGCCTCGACGAACTGCTGCCACCCCGGCTCGGTCTCTAAGAGCACATGGTTACGGCTCTCGATCGGAACGAACCGGGCGCCGGGTATGAGCCCGGCGACGGACCGCCCCTCCTCGAACCGGATTATTGAATCCCCGCGGGAGTGGAGAACGAGCGTCGGACAGCGGACTTTCGGCACGATCTCGTGCAGGTCGATTCCGAAGAAAGTACGCAGCAAGGCGACAGCGTTGGCCGGAGACGTCGTCCGGCGAAACAGATCAGCGAACGATAGCGACTGCTCGGCCGATGCGTCGGGCATGTGCAGCGATCCGTAGAATTGGCCGTACGCCGGAGTGTCATTGGGCCAGCCGAGCTCCATCATTTTGAGCCGGGCTTGCGCCTCCTCCACTTCCTGGGGCGTCGGGCTGCCCGCCAATTTGTTGCGAACGTAGGACGCGTAGAGGACGAGTCGGCTCACTCGCTCAGGATGGCGTACGGCATAGGTCATGCCGATCGCCGAGCCTGCCGCCATGCCGAAGAATATGAACTTGTCGAGGCCGGCGGCCTCGATCACCGCCTCGAGGTCTTCAACGAGCTTTTCGAACGAGAAATCGACCCCACGCCGGTCGGAGAGGCCGCAGCCGCGCCAATCGTAGCGGACCAGCGTGTGGCGCCGGCTTAGAAGGGAGAGCCAGGGACGCCAGACCGGGCCGTCCCAATCCAACTCGAGGTGGTGGACCCAATTCGCCGCCCAGACCAGCGGCGGACCGGCGCCGCAGGTCGCATAGGCGATGCGCGTGCCGTCGCGGCTCGTACAGAAGCGGATCTGTTGCGCGGGCTGGGGCATGGGCTGCCGTCAGGAGGCTGCGCACAATCATAGCGTATGGGAATCGCTCACGCATGGTACGCTATTGAAAGCCGGCGTCGATGCGCTAGGCAAGGCGGGCGCTGATCGGCTCGCCGTCGATCACGCCGGCAGCGCCCCACTCGCGCAAGATGGTTTGCAGCCCGCCCGGCGGTCTGCGCTGCGCATCGAGATAGGCGCCCAGACGGCGTCCGCGCTCGACGACCAGGCTGCCGAAACGCCGCCGCTCGCGGTCATAGCGAGCGAGCGCTGCGGCGAGATCGCCGCCCGACGCGGCGAGCGCATCGGTAAGCCCCTGCGCATCGAGCGCTGCCTTGGTGACCCCCATGCCGACGTGCGGACGCGCGACGAAGGCGGCGTCTCCCAGCAGCGCGACCCTGCCGAACGCCATCCGCGGCGATTCCAGATCGAAAATGGGGTGAAGAATGGGTTGCGCCGCGCGCGTGATCAGCGCGGCGATCTGCGGCGCAAGCCGCGCCTTGGCGCTCTCCTTCAAGTCGCGGATCAATTCGGGTCGGATCAGCGGTGACGGGATCGAAACGCCGTGACGGCGCCCGCTGGCGTCGGTACACATCTGGGGCAATGTGATCTCGTAATCGACCGGCCGGGACCAGACGAATTGGCAGCGGCGACCGCACTGGCGGGTGTCGTCCTCAGGCGCGCTTGGAACTGAGAACGCCACCTCACCGTCCAGGAAGCAGAAGGCCATGTGATAAAAAATGAGGTCGTGAAGCGCGGCCGGCACGTCGCCTTCCTCCACCATGCCGCGCCAGTGGACGTAACCGGCATAGTGAGGCTCGACCTCCGGTAGGAGCTGCCTGCGGACGGTGGAACGAATGCCATCCGCGCCGACGAGCAACTCTCCCTCGGCGCGCGAGCCGTCGGCGAATACAGCGGTGACACACCGTGCGTCCTGCTCAAATCGCTTGAACGGCATTTCCGAGCGGTAGCATTGCGCGGGAAGCGCGGTCCTGAGCGCGCGATAGATGCGGTCCCAGGCACTGGCGATTCCGCGCAGCGGCACCTCGCAAATGATGCTGCCGCTGCGGTCGAGAGCGAGGCGCGAGCGCACTTCGACCCCGATCGAGTCGTCGACGCGGATGCCGATCCGCCGCATGACCGCAAACAGCTCTTCATGGATGCCGAGGCCAGCTCCGCGCCCCGCCAGATCGCCACGGGCGCGTTCGAATACGGTCACCTCCCACCCGATGGTGCGCAGCAGGCTCGCCACGAACAACCCGCTCACCGATCCGCCGATCACCAGGGCGCGCGGCCGACTCATCTGTCCATCCCGGCTGAATCTCGGTTACGAATTTCTCCGAATTCAATCCGCCTTGATGCCCGATTCCTTGATCAGCTTTGCCCACTTTGGAATTTCGGACCTGATGGCTGCGGCAAACTCGTCGGGCGAGTTGCCGATGACTTCCATGCCCAGATCGGCGAATTTCACGCGCACATCGGCCAACGCGAGCACCTTGACGGTTTCGAGATAGACCTTGCGGACGATAGTCGCTGGCGTTGTGGCCGGCGCGAGCAGGCCGAACCATGGCGTCGTTTCGAAACCTCGAAAGCCGGACTCGTCCATGGTAGGTAGCTCGGGGACCGTCGGCGAGCGTCGCAACGAGGTCACCGCGAGGGCGCGCAGCCTTTTTTCGCGCACGAGAGGCAATGCCACTGATATGGGGCTGAACATCATCGTGACGCGCCCGCCAAGCAGGTCTGGGATCGCCAGGGCCACACCTTTGTAGGGAATATGCGAAATGTCGATGCCTGCCATGGACTTCAACAACTCCCCGGCCAGGTGAACCTGGTTACCGCTCCCGCCGGAGGCAAAAGTAAGCTCGCCGGGCCGCGCTTTGGCGAGCGCGACTAACTCCCGGACGTTTTTCGCCGGCAGGGACGGGTGGACGACGAGCACTTGGGCCGACACCACCACCTGCGTGATCGGCGCGAAATCTTTCACCGGGTCGTACGGGAGCTTGTACAGGCTGGGATTGATGACGATCTGGGCTTCGTTCGGGAGCCCCAGCGTATAGCCATCCGGCACCGCCTTTGCCACGCGGTCCGCTCCGATGTTGCCTGCGGCGCCGGGGACATTCTCGACCAGGACCGATTTTCCCAACGACTCGGCGAGTTTCTGGCCGAGTAAACGCGCAACGATGTCCGACGGTCCGCCGGGCGGGAAACCGACGATGATGCGGATCGGCTTTTCGGGATAATTCGTTTGAGCGGCCGCATGGCCTGCCGCCACTATCGCTGACACCGAAAGTATCACAGCGAGTATCTGCTTCATTGGGGTTTCCTTTCGATAGCGAGCGAAGGCATTGTGCAGAAACGGCGGAAGGCCGTCTTGGGGCAACGGTACTGTTTTCGACGTGACGTTCGGGCAAGAACGGTCTGAAACGACGGGAATGCCTCCACGATCCGGGGCAGATGTCCCGGTCGGTTGGCGGCCTTTGATCCTGGGGCCCCTGAGAGTCGGCGAGCGGCCCGAACTACAAGGAAGAAAGAGGAAGGAAGACTTGTAACTGCGCAAAACGTTTTTCTCCCACCACCCCGGCACCTACGGCGCCACCCCTCCTCGGGCAGGAGGGGAGTTTGCCAGTCGTCACTGCGTCA
>CAZCGD010000153.1:0-2210 GCA_964498105.1 uncultured Streptomycetaceae bacterium | reverse complement strand
TCATATTCCGACTCCGCGCTCGACGATCAGCGGTGGCGGACGGGGCAGGGCCCGTCCGCCACGGCCTGGTTCACTCTACCGGGACCATTTCCTTCCAGAACAGCCGGCCGGTCTTGTTGTTACCGCCGATGGTGGTGTCGGTCACCCCGTGCTGCGGATCGATCGGCGTGGGCGGCGGCACGGGCCCGCCGGGCGGATCGACGTCGCCCTTCTTCTTCTTCTTCTTCTTGCCCTTTTTAATGGTCTCGTCGGTCACCGGACTGGGGCTGTCATAGCAAGTCGTGGTGTGATCGACGAGGCAGGCCTTGAATTCGGCGGCGTAATTTGCTTCACCGTAACAGGAACCCTGCCAATGCCAGAACACGGTCGACTCCCAGAACAATCCTTTCATCGCATAACCGAGCGTGTAGTTCACCCAGTTGCTGCCCACCCCTGTGGCGGACGATTCGTAGCGCTTGTCCACGCCGCTTCCGACAACCTTATAGCCGCCGGTCATCACCGAGGCATCAAGCGCCTGCAGCAGCAGCGCCCCGTTACGGTATTCACCCAGGGCCCCCGGATCGTTGCCTCTTACGCAGCCGGTCTTGGTCGGGATGATGTCGCCATTGATGATCGAGTAGGAATCCCAGCTCAATTTCAGGCTGGTGAGTCGCTTCATACCGGCCGCCGTTTCTGCAGGAGTCGGCGGCGTCATCTTGTATACGGGGAAAGTTTCGCCCGGGAGCAGGGTTTTCGACAGGAAACGCTTGACCAACGCGTGGTAATCGGTGACGTCGAGGCTGGCGCCGTTGATTTCCAGCACGCCGCCCGGCGAAAGGGCCGTATTGGCGATCGTCAGGATAAACGGTGAGTTAGCGTGCACCCCAGACCCGCCATCGTTCGTGATTTCGTACAGCGGGTTGCCATTGCCATCGGGCAGGGCGAAGTAGTTGATGGTCGTGAGTTCGTGTTTGTCATCCCACTCGTGGACGTGGCCGTCCGTCTCTCCATCATTGAACGGGTAAATCAGATGCGAAGTATCCAGGTCAATGTGACCGCCGAGCAGCCCCGGTTCGTCCGGAATCTTCGTTTCCGCGGGGTTAATGGCCCTCAGATGGTTGATCAGGGCGGCGTCGGCGGAAGTACCAACGATGCCAATGACCGGCCGGGACGCCAGGCCGAAGCTCTGGAACTCGCCCACGATGCGGTCCCGCGCGGTGTCCGCGACGCTGCCGTTCTCGTCGCCATCGACGTTGTCAGCCACGTTCAGAAGGAAATCCCGGTTGATATCGATGATGGTCTTCGATGGGGCGCCGCCGGTGAAGGCGTTCAACTGCACGTACCAATTGTCCCCGCTCGGGATACTCGGATTGACGCTCATCACGTGAATCCGGTTATCGCGCAGCGTGAGATCCTGGAGCACGCGTTCGCCCTGGTCCTGGGACAACGCGGCCGCGACCTCCATTGACATCTTCCAGCCACGATGGACCGCCCAGTTGATGATGCCGGCGCTGGCGGTTCGGACCGATTTGCCAGTGGCCGTGTATGTCGCGCTGAACAGTTGCTGGGAGAGCACCTCATCCGAGCTGATCGGCAATTGCGCAGCTGGCCAGTTGTTGTCCCACAGTCCGTAGACCGCCTGCGGGGTCTTGTCCGCGGCGTCCGGGACGTCGAGCAGGCGCCCGGTACCGACATACACCAGGTAACCACCTTTCGGATGCCGACCGACCTCGGGGGCGGTGGTGATGGGTTGGCGGACGGCGCCGGTGAGTTCGGTCTGGAACAGGGGCTTGGCGGCGTTGGCGACCTGCCAGGACGCCGCGGTGTTGCCGCTCAGGTCGAATTCCCAGACGTTGCCATTGAGATCGCCGGCATAGACAACGTCGACTTTGAAGTCGCCGTTGGTATCGACCGCGGTCGGGCTGCTGAGGCCATTGCCAGCGGCGTCCGACACGACGAGCTCGCGGATCACGGCACCGGTTTTGATATTCAGCAGATACAGCGAGGCGCTCCCGCTCGCACTCAGATAACCGTTGGCGAGGAGCGCTGCCCACTGGCCATTGTTGAGCTGCACGATCGACGGGCGGCTGTAACCGTAGCCGAGATTGGTCGCGCCTGCACTGCCGGCATGAAATTCCCACAAGACCTTGTCGGTCGTGGCGGCTTCCGAAACGACTGCGGCGCTGGTGAGGTCGAGCGCAAAGTAACCCTTGCCGCCGGCGGCCACGCCG
>CAZCGD010000152.1:0-5817 GCA_964498105.1 uncultured Streptomycetaceae bacterium | reverse complement strand
GTGCGCAAGCTCGGTCGAGTCGAATACGAGCCGACGTGGCGCGCGATGCAGGAGTTCACCGCGCAGCGCGGCGCGGACAGCGCGGATGAGTTGTGGCTGCTCGAGCACCCGCCGGTTTACACGCTGGGCATCGCCGGGCGCGCCGGGCACCTGCCGCGCGTCGCCAACGGCATACCGGTGGTGAGGACGGATCGCGGCGGGCAGATCACCTATCACGGCCCGGGGCAGGTCGTGATCTACCTGCTGCTCGACCTGCGGCGCCGCGGTCTCTCGGTGCGGCCGCTGGTCCGGATCATGGAGCAGGCCGTGATAGATTTGCTCGCCGCTTACGGCACGGCCGCCGCCGGACGCAACGAGGCGCCGGGTGTTTACGTCAATGGCGCCAAGATCGCGGCGCTGGGACTGCGCATCCGTAACCACTGCTGCTACCACGGGATCGCCCTCAACGTCGACATGGATCTCTCGCCCTTTCATGCCATCGACCCCTGCGGCTATCCCGGCCTCGCCGTGACTCAGGCGCGAGACCTCGGCGTGACGGATGGCCTGGAATTCCTCGGCGAACAGCTCATCCGCCATCTGCTGGACCGGCTGCCATGAGCGCTATCGGAGAAAAAGAGAAGGGCCGGCTGAAAACGGCGCGCATCCCCATCAAGGTGGTGCCGGCGGCGCCGCTCGCCAAGCCGGACTGGATCCGTGTCCGCCTCGGCGCCAACCCGCGCTTCCACGAGATCAAGCAGATCCTGCGCGAGCACCGACTGCACACCGTGTGCGAGGAAGCGAGCTGCCCCAACATCGGGGAATGCTTCGGCAAGGGCACCGCGACCTTCATGATCCTCGGCGACCTGTGCACCCGCCGCTGCCCGTTCTGCGACGTGGCGCACGGCAAGCCGCTCGCGCCCGATAGCGAAGAACCCGTCAACCTCGCGCGCACCATTGCCGCGCTCAAGCTCCAGTACGTGGTGGTCACCAGCGTCGACCGCGACGATCTGCGGGACGGCGGCGCGCGGCATTTCGCCGACTGCATCCGCGCGGTGCGTGAACGGTCGCCGCAGACCCGCATCGAGGTGCTGGTGCCGGACTTCCGCGGCCGGCTCGAAGCCGCGCTCGACGCGCTGTCCGCGTCGCCCCCCGACGTCATGAACCACAACCTCGAGACCGTGCCGCGCCTCTACAAGCAGGCGCGCCCTGGAGCCGACTACGGTCATTCACTGAAATTATTAAAGGATTTCAGGTCGCGGCATCCGAATATTCCCACCAAGTCCGGGCTGATGGTGGGATTGGGAGAAACCGATGCTGAAATCCTGTCGGTGATGCGGGATCTCCGCGCGCACGATGTGGGCATGCTCACCATCGGCCAGTACCTGCAGCCCTCCGCCCATCACCTGCCGGTCGCGCGCTACGTCGAGCCCGCGGCGTTCGACGCCTTCGCGCGCGAGGCGAAGGAGATGGGCTTCATGCACGCCGCCTGCGGCCCGCTGGTGCGCTCTTCCTACCATGCCGATCGGCAAGCGCACGAAGCTGGCGTCGCCTGAACCCCTTTAGCCACAGGACACAGAGATCACAGAGAAAATTGAACCAAGAATTGAACCGCCAAGGCCGCCAAGCATCCAGATTGACAGCACGCCCGGCAACCGGGACAATGTTGTTGAAACTTTCAACAATGGGGGCCGCCGTGGCGACCGTTAACTTCAGCGTGCCGGACGAAGTCAAGAACAAGTTCAATCGCGCTTTCGCTCGCGAGAACAAGAGCAGCGTCGTCGCCCGCCTGATGATACAGGCGGTCGAAGAGCGCCGCGCGCAGCGCGAGCGGGCACGCGCCGTCAACGCCCTGCTGAAGCTGCGCCGTACGCGCAAGCCATTGACTATCAAGCAGTTCAACGAGGCTCGCCGCGCGGGACGCCCGTGATCCGCGTCGTAGCGGATGCCAGCGTCGCCATCAAGTGGGTATTTCCGTTCCGCGACGATGAGGAGGACAGCGCGAGGGCCGTAGCGCTGATCGAAGGCTTCACGCGCGGCGCCGCCCGCCTTTTGGAGCCTCCCCACTGGCTGGCGGAGGTGACCGCCGTCATCGCCCGGAAATCTCCCGCGACTGCAAGACGGGATATCGGGATACTGTGCGCCCTCCGCGTGCCCGTCGTGGACACGCCCGGTCTCTACGCGTTGGCATGCGAGCTTGCGGCCGCCACCGGCGAGCATGCATTCGACACGCTGTATCACGCCGTGGCATTGCTCACGCCTGACTGCACGCTAGTGACAGCCGACGAGCGCTACTACAACAAAGCTCGCAAGGCGGGGTCGGTCGTGCTGCTCCGCGATTTCGATCCGGCCGTGGGGGAACGAAGCACGTGATCGACCAGTTATTCCTCACGCCAAAAAGCGAGGCGGCCGTTCAGTCGTTCCGTCCCCGCACGCCTTCGTACAGGGCCTGCAGCCGTGCCAGGTCGGCCTCGTAGTTGCCGGTCGGCTCGAATACCGGGAACAGGCGCAGGGATCTGCGCCCGAAATCGAAAGCCACGGGCAGAATCGGCGCCTGCGCCGCCAGCGCGATGTTGTAGAAGCCGCTGCGCCACGGCGTGCCGCGCCTGCGCGTGCCCGCTGGAGTGATGGCAAGGAGAATCCGCTCCTCGCGCGCGATCATTTCCGCTACATCGGCGACCGCGCCCTGCGGCGTGTCGCGGATCACCGGCATGCCGCCGAACCAGCGCATCATCCATCCGAGCCAGGGATTGAACAGCGTGTGCTTGGCGAGGAACCTCACGCGCAGCCCGAGCGCATAGACCATCAGGATGCCGACGATGAAGTCCCAGTTGGAGGTGTGCGGCGCAACGATCGCGATCAATTTGGGACGGTCCGGGAATTCGCCATCCACGCGCCAGCCCAACGCCGCCAGCAGCCCGCGCGCGAGGGCCTTGGACAAACCATTACCGCGCCGCGGCAGGCGGGGAGGCAGTTCGGGAAAGCGTCCGGTACGCATTCCTACGACCGGTTCAGGTTCAGACTCGACCTTTCTTGCCGATGCAGTCCCACGCGCACGCCTCACCCGTCACGACTCACGATTTACGATTTACGATTCACGGCTGTTAGTGCGCCTGGTCCCAGTTTGGGCCGGCGCCGACGTCCACCACCAGCGGCACCGACAGCCGGGCCACGCCGCTCATGAGCCGGGGCAGCTCGCGCTTGATTTCGGCCAGCTCCCGTTCCGGCACTTCCAGCACCAGCTCGTCGTGCACCTGCATGATGAGGCGCGAACCCAGGTTTTTCTCCGCGAGCCAGCGGTCCACCGCGATCATCGCCATCTTGATCAAGTCGGCCGCCGTGCCCTGCATCGGCGCGTTGATCGCGGCGCGCTCCGCGGCCTGGCGGCGCGCGCCGTTGCCGCCGCGGATTTCGGGCAGCCACAGCCGGCGCCCGAGCACCGTTTCGACGTAACCCTTCTCCCGCGCCTCCTCGCGCGTGCGCTTCATGTACTCGGCCACGCCCGGGTAGCGCATGAAGTAGCGGTCCATGTACTGCTGCGCCGCCGCGCGCTCGAGGTTTAGCTGGCGCGCAAGCCCGAACGCCGACATGCCGTAGATGAGGCCGAAATTTATTACCTTTGCGTAGCGCCGCTTCTCGGCGTCCACTTCCCGCGGGTCCAGGCCGAAGATCTCGGCGGCGGTGGCGCGGTGGATATCCTCGCCCGCGGCAAACGCCTTGAGCAGCCCCTCGTCGCGCGAGATGTGGGCCATGATGCGCAGCTCGATCTGCGAGTAATCGGCCGACACGAGGTGCCAGCCTGCGGGCGCGATGAAAGCCTCGCGTATTCGGCGCCCCTCGGCGGTGCGGATCGGGATGTTCTGAAGATTGGGATCGTTGCTCGCGAGCCGCCCCGTCACCGCCACCGCCTGCGCGTAGTTGGTATGCACGCGCCCGGTGCTCGAATTGATCATCTCCGCCAGCTTGTCGGTATAGGTGGACTTGAGCTTGGCGACGCCGCGGTATTCAAGGATGAGTTTCGGCAGCGGATGGTCGAGCGCCAGCTCCCCCAACGCGTCCTCGTCGGTCGAGGGCTGGCCCGAGGGAGTCTTCTTGACCGGCTTCAGGCCCTGCTTCTCGAACAGGATTTCCTGGATCTGCTTCGGCGAGTTGAGGTTGAACGGCTGCCCGGCCTGCGCGTGAGCCTGCTTTTCGATTTCCCCCATCTTCTCGCCGAACTCGCGCGACAGCTCCCGCAGCAGGGCGGTATCGAGCAGCACGCCGTGGCGCTCCATGGCGAAGAGCACGGACAGGAGCGGCATCTCCACGTCGCGGTAAATGAGCGCGAGCCTGGCGTCGGCTTCGACCCGCGGGTACAGCGCCTGGTGCAACTGCAGCGTCACGTCCGCGTCCTCGGCCGCGTACTCGGTGGCGCGCTCCACCGCCACCTGCTCGAAGCCGATGCGGCTCGCGCCCTTGCCGGTGACTTCGTCGTAGGTGATGGTCTTCACGCCGAGATGGCGCTCCGCCAGGCTGTCCATGTCGTGCCGCTGGTGGCTCTCCAGCAGGTAGGACTGCAGCAGCGTGTCGTGCGCCACCCCGGCGAGCCGGACGCCGTGATTCGCCAGCACGTGGGTGTCGTACTTCGCGTTCTGGCCGAGCTTGGCGCGTCCCGCGTCCTCCAGCCACGGCTTGAGCCGCTCGAGCGTCGCGGCGCGGTCAAGTTGCTGCGGCGCGCCGGCGTAGCGGTGCGCGAGCGGCACGTAGGCAGCGGTCCCCGTCTCGACCGACAGCGACAGGCCAACCAGTTCCGCCCGCAGCGGGTCGAGACTGGTGGTTTCTGTGTCGAAGGCCACCAGCTCTGCCTTCTCGATTTTCTTCAGCCACGCGTCGAGCTGGTCCTCGGTCAGGACAGTCTCGTAACTGCGAGAGACGCCGGGCGATAGACGAGAGACGTGTTCTGCCGGCGCATCCAAGCCTGCACCCGCCTCTCGCCTCTCGCCTCTCGCCTCTCCTGCATCGCCGAGTTCCTGGCGCCACGACTTGAGCCCGAAGCGGTCGAACAATTCCGCCAGCTTCGCGGTGTCGGGTTGCCGCAGGGCGAGGTCGCGCACCTTCACCGGCAGCCCGACGTCGCACTTGATGGTCAGCAGCTCGCGCGCCTGCGGCAGCCACGGCAGCGCCTGACGCAGGTTATCGCCCCGTTTTCCCCCAATCCCGGCCGCGTGCGCCACCAGGTTATCGAGGGTTCCGTACTCGGTGAGCCATTTCACCGCAGTCACGGGACCGACGTCCGCCACCCCCGGCACGTTGTCCACGCTGTCGCCGACCAGCGTCAGATAGTCGATGATGCGCTGCGGCCCGACCCCGAACTTTTTCTCCACTCCGGCAACGTCGAGCACCTCGTTCGACATCGTGTTGACCAGCGTGATGTGCGGGTTGACCAGCTGCGTGATGTCCTTGTCGCCGGTGGAGATGACGACTTTCATGCCCTCGCGCTCCGCTTCGCGGGCGAGCGTGCCGATGACGTCGTCGGCCTCGACCCCCTCGATCTCGAGCAGCGGCCAGCCGAGCGCCGCGATCGCCTCCTTCAGCGGCGCGATCTGCGCGGCGAGATCGTCCGGCATGGGGGCGCGGTTGGCCTTGTACTGCGGGTACAGATCGTCGCGGAAGGTTTTGCCTTTGGCGTCGAATACGCAGGCGATACAATCGGCCGGCGTCTCCTTGAGCAACCGGCGCAGCATGTTGAGCACGCCGTGGATCGCGCCGGTCGGCTCGCCGCGCGGACCGCGCAAGTCCGGCAGCGCGTGAAAAGCACGATAGAGATACGACGAGCCGTCAACCAGCAGCAGCGTCTTCATT
>CAZCGD010000151.1:0-4553 GCA_964498105.1 uncultured Streptomycetaceae bacterium | reverse complement strand
TTGTCGTGCCTAAGGCGTCGGTTGGATAGCGATATTATCAACGAACTAGCGACTCAGGACACTAGCGTCCGTTCGATCCGGCGTAGTTAAGGCAGCGGCCAAGTCCGTCTGCCTTGACTCATTGTAGAACGTTCTACATTTGCGCGTCAACCCAAAAAAGCGAACCGCCAGGCGTGCGCGGACTCCCGGGGGCGCCAAGAGAGGCGCGGGTCAGTTGATCAATTCTGAAACTCAGTTGATAGTTTTCGCGGATTCATGCGAAAACCAGGGACAAAAAAAGGGGCGCCGAAGCGCCCCTCAGGTACAACTGTATTAAGAGCTTAGAAGGTGTGCAAAAGGCTCAAGACCCACGCGCTGGGGGATTCGCCCAACTGGACGTTCGCCGAACCGCTGGCCAGGTCCGTCAGGTTGTAGACACCGTTGCTGTCGTTGTCCACTCTGACGTAACCAATGGTTCCGGTAGTGCGCTTGGAGAAGCCGTACTTGTAGCCTATCTGGTACTGCTTGGCGCCGGTATTCGATCCCGACTGCGCCAGATTACCCTCGAGGTCGTCGGCGATAGAGACTGCACCAATCAACGAATGCGGTCCGGCGATACGCCAATCAGCGGCGAGGTTATAGCCCTTCCGCTTGCCCTGCGTAGTCGGTGTTGGGTTGGACTCCCGCTCGGCCCAAGTGAACCCCATTTGGACCGGACCGATCGTATATTTCACGCCGAGGAGCACAGCCGTGTCTTCCGCACCCACGTTGCCGGGGGTTGCTAAAGCGCCACCACCGGTCGCACGGTTGTCATTGTTTTGCGTGTAACCCGCGACTAGCACAACGGGACCGCCCGCCCACATGGCGTTAAGGGAGTAGATGCGCCCTTCCGTACTAGACCCGTTCGCAGTCGGTTGCGTACTATCGAGCGACGCCTGCTTGGTGGTCGCCTGGAGGGCGAACGAGAAACCGCCCCAGCTCGGCGAATCGTAGTTGAAGCTGTCCGTGTTCCGCTGCGACATGTTGGGGCTGCCCGTTCCCTGCCGCAACGTCATGCCCTGCGTGCCAAACCAGCCGGTCTCGTTGGTAATGCGGGTCACGGCCGATGCGCGTTTGAGCGGTGAGTCCCAGGAGCCAACGAAAAAATTGCCCCAACCACCCTTAAGGCCGATGGCGCTGTTACGCGTGCACCACAACGCATCAGTAGGCGCAATATTTGTTCCTTGGGCTTCGTTACCGCGGGGAAAAATCGCTATCTCCGATTCGCACTGGTACCAGGCGGCGAGACCCCCACCCATCTTCTCTTCGCCCCTGAACCCGATGCGGGAGGCTCCGGAGTTGAAACCTTCGCCGTCAGCGCGGGAGTTGCCGTTGGCTAGATTTGACTGGTCCACCTTTGCGCCCCACTCCGCGTTGAAGAGGCCGTAGATCGTTGTTTGCGCCAGCGCCGTGGCAGGGGCAGCCAACGCTCCCGCAACGGCCACTACTATCAGTTTCTTATGCATGCTCGATCTCCTTTGAAGTTTTCCATCATCCCGGGCGATCGCATCACGTGAGTGCGACAACCCGGCAAACGTACCCCCCCGTTTGGCGAGGCTGCGGCCATTGTGCCAAAGGCGCTGCCACCGCAGCAACAGCGGCGTTAACTAATCCCGGTTTCCCGAGGCCTTCGTTGTGTTTACGCAACAGATCGTTTTGGGCAATGGATCGGCCTTCCCGCTGAATGCCGGGCGCGTGGCGCGTGCGCTGGTTTTAGGCATGACTACCCAACTCCGCTACTCGGCTCACATTGGCAGAATAAGGTCTTGAATATATATGTTTGGTGCGTTGCATCATGCACGTCAGTTCCAGCCCTTGGTGCAGCAGGGGCTCGTTGCAGTCGTTATAATTGTCAAGTAACCGCGTAATTAGCTGATCCATTGCATAACCCGGCAACCGGGACAGTACGGGGGCAATCCTGGCGAAGCACACCGCACCGCGTGAATGCCAGCCGTGCACGGCGTGCTGCGACGGGTGGCTGCAGATACGCATCAACGGCGTGCCGGTCTACCCGGGGCGTCCCTGCCCCCACAGCACGGGCAAGGGATGCAATGACTACGAGCACCGTCCCGTCGACCCCTGCCGCCAGTTCATCTGCGGCTGGCGGCAGGACGATAGCCCGCTGCCGGACTGGATGAAACCCGCCAACTCGAAGGTGATCGTGCTCTTCGACCAGAGCGTGTGGCAGGGCATGCCGGTGGACGTTGCTGTTCCAGTCGGCAATCGAATACCGCCGCGCGCGCTCAACTGGCTCATGCAGTTCGCCGAGGCCCACGGCCGCGGGCTGCTCCACTCGGAACAGATCGTCGAGAACGGCGTCTATACCAACCGGCAGGCGGTTTCCGCCTACGGACCGCCGGCCTTCCAGCAGGAGATGGCGGCGCGCGCGAGCCGGGGCGAGAAGTTCATTTAGCAGCCTGTCGGACAACTAAGTCCGACGCGCTGCTTGTACGTCCGTCAATAAATTATCCCAGGCTTCCGCAACGGATTGCGCCGAGAACCTGGCGCCGATGTACTCCTGGGCCCGCGCGATGCGGCCGGCGATATGAGAGGGATGCCTGATCGCCCAATCAAGTCCTGCCGCGAGGTTCCCGCCCACCCACGCCCACTCGCCGAACTCCTCGTAGGCAGGCAGGGGGTGTGCCACCACGAAGCGCCCGGCCCACAGCGCCTCCACCATTCGATTGGGCCCTTTGGACAGCGAGAATGTCCGCTCGAGGTCGATCGGGAGAACGACGATATCGCATTCCCCCAGCGCCTGCGCCGTCGCTTCCAGCGACCATTCCCGGAACTCCAGCCGGATGCTGGCCGGCAGAGCGGCGCTGGTGTTCCGGACCCATTCGAGCACTTCGGGTGTGCCGGCAGTCACTATGACCAGCCGCAATGCGATTCCCGATGCTGCGATTCCACCCAGGGCCTTGTCCAGTCCCATCAGATTGGTGTCGTGTCCAAACCATACCGCTTCCAGTCTTCCCCCGGGCGCCCACTTTGGGGCGCCCAGGGCGCCGTCGCAGGGGTCCACAATGACGGAAGCACTGCGCCCGGTTTCCGCAGCGACCCTGGCCGCGAGAAAACTCGAAGCAACCGAAATGGCGTCCCCGCTTGCGACCATGGATGCGTAGAACTGGCCCGCGGGATTGCCGGCAAAATAATCGTCGCATACGTCCACGACTGCGCCAATATTTGCCTTGCGCGCGGCATCGAGCAGCCGCGCCTGGAGCGCCAGGTCCCACATTTTTCCGAATACCACTACGTCGGCGAGCTGCAACTGCTGCACCGCGTATTCATAGCCGCCTGCGGCGGAAGAAACTCCGATCGCGATAACCTGATGCCCCCGCTTCTTCAGCTCCTTGGCGGGGATGATCATCCGGTAACGGTAGCTCGCGAAGCGCGAGTAGAGCCCGTCCGGCGTGCTCTGCAGAAACTGTGCGCTGACTATCCACGCGATGCGCATGGGTCGCCGCACGCGTGCCTGGGATTCGCTGCCGCGCGCAAAATCCCCGCGCCCTCAACCAGCGCCGGCGGCCACGAGCCGGCTATGCCGTGATTTTCCAACTGAGTTTGAAGCTCACCAGGCTGCCGCCGGGCTTCTCGCCTGCCGTCCGCATGTTTCTCGGCTCGGTCAGATTCCCAGCCCAGCCAACTGCTTTTCGGGATAACGCGTGCCAGGGCAACCGGCTTAACTACGAAGAACACTCGAAGAGGCAATAGGGGCAGGGTCAGGTCGCCGGAATCCGGACTGGGGGCTTGAGCCCGAGTTTTGCAGCGCGGCGCGCGTACCCGCGATCATCGAAGGTCAGCAGCTCGCTGCAAGCCTGGCTCGCCGCCAGATGCAGCGCGTCGGCGAAGTCAATCCCGCGCTGGTAGTGGCGCAGCGCTTCCTCGACCTGGTCGTGATCTTCGATCGTGACCCCCGGCAAGGCGATGAGGTGCGAAAAGCAGTCCGCCACCATGCCGGCCCGCTGCTCAGCCACGGAACGCAACACCCATTCGAGTTCCAGCATCACGCTCTTGGGCACGAATACGTCGCCGCCGGCGAGGATCCGGGCGGCGATCCGAGTCTGCGCCGGATCGTCACGCAGGTAATATCGAGCGAGCACGTTGGTGTCAACGGCGCGCATGCCTGCTCGCCTTTTTCATTGCCTTACCGCCGTGCATGTCCTCGATCGGAATCCGTGGCCCGGTGTAATTGAGGATCTCGGGCCCGTCCTCGACGCGCGAGGGGGCCTGCTTCTTGATCAATTTGAGCCGCGCCTTGCCGCCGGCAATGTCGAATTCGACTTTGCTGCCCGGCGTAATGCCAAGGGCTTGCCTCACCCTCTTGGGGATAGTGACCTGTCCTTTGCTGGTGACCGATACCGCTGCCATGGACGCTCCTGAGTAATACCGGGTAAGTATTTTACACGCTCCGGATGCGCCGGGCCACCCTGTTCCCTGCAACGCCGTTCGAATCGGCGTTTATCTACGGCTGATTTTTCCTGGCTTTGTTACGGGCTCTAGATCCCGAGGCCGCCCAGCTGCTTCTCGGGATAGCG
>CAZCGD010000150.1:0-3729 GCA_964498105.1 uncultured Streptomycetaceae bacterium | reverse complement strand
GCGGGCCGGGAGAAAGCCTCCTTGCGCCGGATGATGACTTTGGCCACCCCGTAGCGGCTGCGCAGGACGTCCGCGACGGTTTCGAAAATGATATCGGCCTGTTCCTTGGTGTTGTCGAGCAGGCCAACTACCTTGCCGGCGAGGTCCATCGGCCGCGGCGCCAGCGCGATCCTCGCCTTGTTGCCGCCCGCGGTGGGGTCGATGAATCCCAGGTCGTTCGTCATGGTCGTTTCCTTATTCAAAAAGCGTGATTCGTGATTCGTGATTCGAAAATCAAAACCAAAATGGACAGGATTAACAAGATTAACAAGTTTCAAACAACACTACCGGGATCCTTTTTCGCGCCTTGCTTTGGTCTAATCCTGTAAATCCTGTCTATTCTGTTCTTGGTTTTTGTATCGGACACTGGTCACGTTTCGTAGGTGCCGTGGACAAAGCGGCTGGTTTCGTTCCAGCCATGGCACACGGCGGTGATCGGGCCGTTGCCGCCCGCGACGATGAGATGAAGGCGCTGCGGGTCCTTGACGGCCCGGATCAGCGCATTCTCGTCGTCGGGGTCGATGCCCATCGCTCGCGCGCGCTCGGGCCGCCAGTTGCCGCCGTACTTAACCCCCGACTGCCTGCGCACGGCGAGCTGGCTCAGGCGCTCGACCACGCTGGCGCGGTTCATGCCGGCGTCCGCGCACAACTTCGCATGCTGCGGGCTCATGGCGACGACCAGGTCGGAAACGAACCACATGTTCCACGATCCGGGTGCGGTCATCGCATCGCCGATGCCGGTCAACAGCCGCCCCGGCTCCGTGCTCGCGTCGTCGAAATGCAGGCGGGGGTTCTCGGCCATGGCGCAGGTAATCACGTTGTCGCCGGGCGCGTAGCCGCGCGACACCGCGATGCTCTCCCACGGGCTCGCCGCCGCGTTCTCAGTCAGGCAGGCGGTGTAGCGGAACGGCGAGCTGAACACCGTCGCGGATGCCCGGCCCGAGATGCCGCCGCCCAGGTTGAGGAGTATCAGCCGGATCGCGCGGCCGATCGTCGCGTTGGCGCGAAACCCCGGCCCGAAGCAGCCATTGCCGCCGTGCAGCCCGATCTTCTGCGCATAGGGGCCATTGACGATCATGAGCGGTGCAACGCCGTGCATCGTGCACTGCACGCCACCCATGTTGAATTCGTCGCGCAGGATGATCCTGATGCCGCCCAGCACGACGGGGAGGTACTCCGGTTTGCACCCCGCCATCAGCGCGTGGATGGCGACGGTGCGCACGGTGGCAATCTCCAGGGCCGGCGGGATCGCGCCGACCACCTCGTCGGGATCGCGGCGCGTGCCGGTGAGCATCCATTGCACGCGCGCCTCGGTAGGGGTCACGACGGGAAACCCGTCGGACCACTCCTTCTCGAGAAAAAACTCAAACTCATCGACCTTCGTCACACCATCTCCCAACTTGGCAACTTGTTTTTATCGGCGTCCATCGGCGGCTTGATTATTGTTCTTCTTGGCGTCTTGGCGGCAAACTTCCGGTTCACAACGCGAAGTCGAGCGTGCTGAAGTCCGCCACCTTCTCCGCCGCCGCGAGCTGCGAAAACAACCGCTCCGCCTTCGCCCGGTCGCGGTGCGCCGTCAACTTGAGGAATTTCTCCAGCAACTCGTCGCGGCTGAGCGGCATGGTCGGCGTGCCCTTGAAGTTGTTGCCCTGAGCAGACACTTCCTTGCCGTTTTTCAGCTTGAGGGTTACCCGGCAGTCCTGCGCCACGGCGCTCGACGCCCCCTTGAACGGCTCGATCTTCGCACTTTTCGCCAGCGCGCGGATCTTCGGGTCGGCAAGGCTCTTCTCGGAAAACGACCGCGGGTCCATCGGGTCCAGGTAGAGCGCGAGCGCCACGCAGAACGGCGTGCTGTACTGCGCCATCGTCATGTCCTGCGGCTCGTTGATGGCGTGATGGCTCACCGTTTTCTCGTTGGCAGCGATGGTGATGCCCGCGACGTCGTCCCCCGTCAGCTTGTGCCCTGCCATGAGGTCGAGCGTGAGCGTCACCGGCACTTGCGCGGTCGCGTGGCACGAGTAGCGCTTGATCTTGGTCTTCATCACGTGCCAGGTCGAGCCGAGCTCCTTCGTCAGGCGCGCCGGGTCCGCGTCGCGGCAGAACGTGTTGAGGAAGCCGTACTTGCCCTCGAACACGCCGGCGGGACCGGTGTAGCCGTCTCGCGCCAGCACCGCCGCCAGAAAACCGCTTTCCGCCGAGCGGCCGAGATGCAGGCGCTTCACCATGCCGCCCGTCCTTGAAAACTCCATCAGCCCGGAGCCGAGCGAGCCCGCGATGCCGAGCGCATGCGCCATCTTCTCCGCGCCGATCTCGAACAGCCGGCCGATTACCACCGCGGTGCCGAACGCGCCGACCACGCCCGGCGAATGGAAGCCGACCTTCTCGATCGATTGGTTCGCCGCGTCGCCGACGCGATACAGCACTTCGTAGCCCGCGACGACGGCGGAGAGCAGCGCTTTGCCGTTGCCCTTGCGGCCCTGCGAGGGGGCGAGCCCCGGCACGCACAACGCGGCGCCGGGATGGATGCCGACGCTCGGCTCGCACAGCGCATCGAGCTCGAAAGCGTGCGCCGATGCGCCGTTGGCGAGACAGGCGAACGGCGCCCGCACCTTGACGGGCGTGCCGAATACACTGCATTCACCGGGCGCGCTGTTGCGTTTCGCGTGCTCGATGACGATCTGCGTCCACGGCATCTGGGAGCCGAAGACGCAGGCGCCGACCGTGTCGATGATGCAATCCTTGGCGCGCTCGATGACTTCTGGCGGGATGCTGCCGTACTTGAGATTGACGGCGAATTCGGCGAGCGTATGGGCGGCGGTCATTATGTATTATCCCTTGCGTTGTTATGGACGCACTTTGGTCTGCAACAGGCGGCCCAAGTCGGAGCCGCCTATAATGCCGCAAACCAGCGTCTCAGGATACTAATCGGGAGCGGCAATGAACAAGATCAAGCAGAAGCTGGCCGCCGGCCAGGTGGTCACGATGTTCAATCCGGATTTCGCGTCGCCGCGCCTGGTCGAGTACCTCGGCGGGTTCGGCCTGGACGTGGTGTGGATAGACGCCGAGCGCATGAGCTACGATTTCGAGCGCATCGAGGAAATGACGCGCGCGGCGCGCCTGGCGGGAATCGCCTCGGTGGCGCGCCCGTGGCTGAACGACGCCGGGCTGATCACGCGCTATTTCGACTGCGGCGTGGACGGCATCATGGTGCCGCACGTCGAGGACGGAGCGACGGCGCGCAAAATGGTCGACATCGTGCGCTACGCGCGGCCCAAGGATCATGCCGAGAAGATCGTCATCATCATGGTCGAGACGCCGGCCGCGATCGAGAGGATCGCCGAGATCGCCGCGGTGCCCGGCGTCGACGTGATCAACATTGGCGTGAACGACGTGGCGCTGGCCTTGGGCTTACCCGGTCAGCCGGAGCACCCGGAAGTCACCGCGCTGCTCGAAACCGCCATCGCGCGGGTCGTCAAGGGCGGCAAGACGGCCGGCCTCAACGTTCTCACCAACTGGGAGGAACGCATTCCGTGGCTGCTGTCGAGAGGCGTGCGCTGGTTGAACGTCCGCACCAACAACATCATCGCGCGCGGCGCGCGGCAGTACACCGATCTTCTCAAGCGCCATAGCCCATGAGCGCTTAACCTAGAAAAAGGCGAACCGCAGAGGCGCAGAGCCGCGGAGAACAGA
>CAZCGD010000149.1:0-9233 GCA_964498105.1 uncultured Streptomycetaceae bacterium | reverse complement strand
ACGGCGCCGCGCTGAGGACGACCATCATCTCGGCCGACCAGCGGTAGTTGCCGGGATAATAGGTGAAGTGCCGGGCGGTCGTTTCTGCGGGTGAACTCATGCGGATTCCTTCTTTCTTTCCGTCGGTGGGGGCGCTGAAGCCTATAACGCGCTTGCGCCGCCGTCAATTGTGTCGGCGGCGAAGGAAGAGAAAAGCCTCGACACGAAGGACACAAAGGACACGAAGGAAAACGACAATAGTTAATTGAATCGCCAAGGGCGCCAAGATCGCCAATGGGGAAAAAGGGCGTAGATGGGGTCAGGTCCACTTTTCTGCACGAACCATCGTTACCTCAACTACGGGAAGTTTGTGCGAGTCGGTTTACCGCTTCGGCAGGCGTGATAATCGGGATGTCGCGGAATGTTTTGAGTGCGAGCAGATCGCGATCGCCCGAGACGACCCAATCGACCCGGGCGGCGACGGCCAGAGCAAGAGCGTGGTCATCGTCGGGATCACGCGACACGGGCTGCGGCAGCGACAATGGCTCCACCACCTCGGCCAACTGCCGCACTTCGGCCAGCAACCGCTCGCGGGGCGCATTCGCACTCGCCAGGATCACGTCGAACTTCGCGCGTCCGAGAACATCGGCCAACTCAGCCAACAATGCCGGACTGCTAACCAAGGTGAGTGTGCCCCTACGGACGCACTCCATTAGCGCATGAGGTGTCCCGTGCCACAGCAGCCCGGACAGCAGCACATTTGTGTCAATTACCGCCCGCACGCTGCTTGCGCTCCGCGCGTGCGGCCTTCACTTCCGCATTAATCTCTTCCATCGACATTGGCGGGATACCAGCCGCAGCCACGCGGTCGGCAATCGACAAAAGCGAATCGGCCGCCTGCTTGCGCTTAAGCGCATCGTTGAGCAGCCGCTCTAGCGCGTCCGTAGTAAGAAGCCCCGCGTCGCGCGCCGCCTGTGCGGTTGCATCCGGCAGTTCGATTTGAATCTTCGTCATGATCCGGTCTCCTGGCAAATTCATAGAGAAACAGACGCCACTATTATACGCGCAGGGCCATCCAGCAATCTGAGCATTAAGGGTGGACGCCTGTAATCCCGAGAGCGCTTCCTGTATGCCACCTTTGGCGCGGTTCCTTCGCGACCTTCAGGTTTTGGGTTTGATCTTATTATTATCTCCTTCGCGGTAAAGCTTTTCTTTTCCTTTGCGTCCTTCGTGTCCTTGGCGGTGAAGCTTTATAGATTTTCGTCACCCGGTGCCGCCGCGGCTATACTGTCGCACTCCAAGGTTCGACGCAGAGTAGAAACCCGAAATATGAGAGTCCGTACTGTAATGGTTTCCCCGCTGCTCGCCTGCCTCGCATTCATCGCTGCGGGCGCTTGCTGCGCGCAGGACGCCGCCGTGCAGTACCCGCTGCGGCCGGTGCGCATGATCTCGCCGTTCTCCGCCGGCGGGAATTCGGATATCGTGGGGCGGCTGCTGGTGCCGAAGCTGGCAGAGCGCCTCGGCCAGAACGTCATCGTCGAGAACCGCCCCGGGGCCGGCGGCGCGATCGGCACCGCCTACGTTGCCCGCTCCACGCCGGATGGCTACACGATGCTGGTCCTGACCGGCGCGTTTACCGCGGTGGCGGCGACCGTCACCAGGCTGCCGTACGACCCGCTGCGTGACTTCGACTGGATATCGATGGTGGTGACGTACCCGTTCGTGGTGGTGGTGAACAATGATTCGGCCGTCCGCAACGTGAGCGACTTTATCGCCGCCGCCAGGCGCAGCCCGGGAAAACTCGTCTACGGCTCGGTCGGCACCGGTTCGGTGTTCCATCTGGCGGCGGAGCTTTTCAACACCATGGCGGGCACCGAGACCACGCACGTGCCGTACAAGGGCGGCGGCGAGCCGCTGACGGAATTGATGGGCGGGCGCATCGACGTGATCTTCACCACGCTGACCGGCGCCTATCCGCAGATCGAGGCCCGGCGGGTGAGGGCGATCGCGGTCACGTCGAAGGCGCCGGCGCCGCAGTTGCCGGGGGTGCCGACGGTGGCGCAGAGCCTGCCCGGCTACGAGGTGACCTCGTTTGCGGCGATTGCCGGGCCGCGCGGCATGCCGCGGCCGGTGGTCACGCGCCTCAACCGCGAGTTGCGCGCCGTGCTGGCGCTGCCCGACATCCACCAGCGCCTCACCGACAGCGGCGGCGAGGTGCGTCCGGGCAGCCCGGAGGAGCTGGGCCGCCACATCCAGGGCGAGATCACGAAGTGGCAGCGCGTGGTAGCCGAGAAGAAAATTGAGATACAGTAACTGAAAACGCGAGAGGCGAGAGGCGAGAGGAGGAAGTCTATGAAAGCAATCGCGGGTTTCACCGGCCTGTTGGTGGCGTCGCTGTTGCTGACGTCCGCGGCGGCGCAAAACTATCCGACGCGGACGATCAGGCTGGTGGTTCACTCCTCGCCCGGCGGCAGCAGCGACATACTCGGCCGCATGGTGGCGCAGAAACTGACGGAGTCGTTCGGCCAGCAGGTGGTGGTGGAAAACCGCGCCGGCGCCAGCGGCATCATCGGCGTAGAGGTCGCGGTGAAGGCCCCGCCCGACGGCTACACGCTCCTCATTTCGCAGACCTCGCTCGCGATCAACCCCAGCATGTTCAGGAAGCTGCCGTACGAGGCGCTGCGCGATCTCGCGCCGATCACGCAGATCGTGGACGGCCCCAACGTGATGGTGGTGCATCCCTCGGTGCCGGCGCGCAGCGTCAAACAGCTGATCGCGCTCGCCAAGGGCAAGCCGGACAGCCTGATCATCGGTTCGCCGGGGCAGGGCACCAGCCCGCACCTGTCGGCGGAACTGTTCAACGCCATGGCCGGGGTGAAGATGGTGCAGGTGCAGTACAAGGGCGCCGGCATGGCGCTGGTCGGCCTGATCTCCGGTGAGATCGGCGTCATGCTCCCGACGACGCCGACCGCGATGGGCTCGATCAAGGCGAAGCGCATCATTCCGCTCGGGGTCACCACCGCGAAGCGCGTCAGCGCGCTGCCGGACGTGCCGTCCATCGCCGAAGCGGGACTGCCGGGCTACGAATCCACGCAGTGGTTCGGCATACTCGCACCGGCGGGCACGCCGCGCCCGATCATCGACCGCCTCAACCAGGAAATCGTCCGCATCATGCACGGCTACCGGGAGCGGCTGAGCGGCGAGGGCATGGAAGTGGTCGCCGGCACGCCGGAGGCGTTCGCCGCCCACATCAAGATGGAAACGGAGAAGTGGGCGAAGGTCATCAAGGCGATGGGGCTCAAGCCAGAGTGACGCGTTGCTGAAAGGCGTGAATGGTGAATGGTGAATCGTGAATGGTGAATCGAATAATGTGAGTTCCCCTCCTGCCCGAGGAGGGGTGGCACGTCAGTGCCGGGGTGGTGGGAGAGCTGGGGAGGTCGTAGGAGGGGTGCCCGCGCCAGCGGGCGGGGTGGTGGGAGCATGCCGCCCGATCATTTCCGTTGTATTGGCAATCGCAGCCGTGCTCGGTGCGCCGGGTGCGATCGCCCAGCAGTTTCCCGTCAAGCCCGTGCGCATCCTGGTGGGCTACGTGCCGGGCGGCGGCGTGGACACGACCGCGCGCATCATGGCCGCCGCGCTGACCGAGTTGTGGGGCACGCAGGTCATCGTCGAGAACCGGCCCGGCGCCGCCGGCAATATTGCAACCGAGCTGACGGCGAAAGCCGCCCCGGACGGCTATACCCTGGTGCTGTGCAATATCGGGTCGCACTCAATCACGCCGGCGCGTTTCAAGGACAAGCTCACCTACGACCCCGTTCGTGACTTCGCGTTTCCGGTGATGATCGGGGGCGTTCCCAATGTCTTCATGGTGCATCCCTCGATGCCGACGAAGACGCTGAGCGAGTTCATTGCCTACGCCAGGGCGCGTCCCGGCAAGATCAATTTCGGTTCCTCCGGCGTCGGCGCCTCGCCGCATCTCTCGATCGAGCTGCTGAAGTCCATGACCGGCATCAACATCGTGCACGTGCCGTACAAGGGCGCGGCGGGAGCGCTCACCGACGTCATGAGCGGGCACATAGAATCTTCCGTGGGCAACCTCGCGGGCGGGCCGCTCGCGGCGGTCAAGGCCGGCAGGGTGCGCGCGCTCGGCGTCACGTCCGGGAAGCGCAACGCGCAGGTGCCCGAGGTGCCGACTTTTCAGGAGCAGGGCGTGACCGGCTATGACGTCACCGGCTGGTACGGCCTGTGCACTCAGTCCAGGGTGCCGCCGGCCATCATCGCGAAGATCAATGCCGATGCGAACAAGCTGCTGACCGGCGCGGTGCTCAAGAAGCGTCTGGAGGACCAGGGCATTGACGTTGCGCCGTCCACGCCCGAGCGTTTCCTCGAGCACGTCAGGTCCGAGACGGACAAGTGGACCAAGGTAGTGAAGGAAGCCAACCTGCCCAACGAGTAGCGAGGGATGAGGGCGGAGGGGGTGAGGGATGGGGGACGAGGACGAGGGAGAATCCCGGGTCGATTCACGATTCACGCATTTCAACGTCACGGGGAGCGCAACGAAAATGAGCCTGGAAATTCGCGACCCGCGCATGAAAGACGTTACCGGCGCGGCGGTGATAGTCGAGCAACTGGCGGCCGGCATTGGCTTCGGGGAGGGGCCGGTGTGGGACCGCGCGGGCAGGCGGCTGATCTTCAGCGACATGAAGCACGATCACATGCGCGCCTGGCAGGAGGGGCGCGGCATCAGCACCTTCCGCAAGCCGAGCAACAAGGCCAACGGCAATACCTACGACCGCCAGGGACGGCTGGTGTCGTGCGAGCACGCGACCAGCCGCGTCGTGCGGCAGGAGCAGAACGGCGCGATCACGGTCCTCGCCACGCACTACGGGGACAAGGAGCTGAACAGCCCGAATGACATTGTGGTGAAGTCGGACGGCGCGATCTATTTCAGCGATCCCTCCTTCGGCCGCATCCGTGAGGACGTGGGCGTGCTGCGAGACCTGCAGCTCGACTTCCGCGGCGTCTACCGCGTGGCCGGCGACGGCGCGCCGGCGCAACTGCTCGCCAGAGATTTCGAGCAGCCGAACGGGCTGTGCTTCTCGCTCGACGAGAAAAAGCTGTACATCAACGACACGCCGCGACTGCATATCCGCGTCTACGACGTCAAGGCGGACGGCACTATTGCGGGCGGCCAGGTGTGGGCGGAGTTGACCGGAGACGGCGAGGGCCGGCCGGACGGCATGAAGTTCGACAGCGTGGGCAATCTCTACTGCACCGGCCCCGGCGGCGTGCACGTGCTGGACGGAGGGGCGCGCTGTCTTGGCGTCATCCGCACGCCCGAGCGCGTGACCAACATCGCGTGGGGGGACGACGGCCTGCGCGGCCTCTACATGACCGGCATCACCGCGCTCTACCGCGTGCGGGTCCGGGTGCCAGGGCGGCTTACTTGGTGAGCAGTAAGAACTCGATCACCGTCGCCCCGATTCTTGGTTGATGGAATGGGCGCCAGCGGAAAGGAAAAAGGCAAAAGGCAAAAGGCGAACGGCGAACGGCGAAAGGAAAAAGAGAAAGTGAAAAGTAGAAAAATCGCTACGCGTAGCAGAATTCACGCTGTCTGGAGGGAGGAGCCTTGAACAAGACGAAACGACCAGCGAAATTTCCCCGGTGTTTGCCCTTTTTCCTTTTGCCTTTTTCCTTTTGCCTTGGTCTGGCCGCGGCCCCCGCCTGCGGCCAGAGCTTCCCCGCGAGGCAGATCCGCGTCATCGTGCCCTTGGTGCCCGGCGGCAACCTGGACTTGAGCACTCGCGCCGTCGTGCAGCAGATGGGCGACAACCTCGGGAGCCGCATCCTGGTCGAAAACCGGCCCGGCACCAGCAGCCTGGTGGGGACGCAGTACGTCGCGAAGGCGGCGCCGGACGGCTACACGCTGCTGGCCATGGCCAATACCTTTGCCACGGTGCCGTTGTTCGTGGCCAATCCCGGTTACGATCCGTTGAAGGATTTCACGGGCGTCTCCGTGCATACCCTGGTGGCCCAGTTGCTGGTGGTGAACCCGTCGCTGCCGGCGCGCACGGTGAAAGAACTGGTGGCGCTTGCCAAGGCCAAGCCGGGAGACGTGACCTTCGCCTCCTCCGGCGCCGGCGGCATCGGCTACACCGCGGCCGTGCAGTTCAACAGCATGGCGGGCGTGACGATGCTGCACGTGCCGTACAAGGGCAATGCGCAGGCGATACTCGACGTCATGGGCGGGCAGGTCATGATGATGTTCGACCAGGTCAGCACCTCGACGCCCCACGTCAAGGCCGGCAAGCTGCGCGCCCTCGGTGTCTCCACCCGCGCGCGCTCGCCATTCCTGCCCGAGCTGCCGACCATCCACGAGGCGGGGGTGCCGGGCTACGAAAGCGTGACTTTCAACGGGCTTGCGGCGCCGGCGGGAACGCCGCGGGAGGCGCTGGCCCGCCTGCACGAGGAGCTGGTCAAGGCGGTGCGCAATCCCGACATGATCAGGCGCGCTTACGAGCGCGGCGTCGAGCTCACGTCCAGCGCGTCGCCGGAAGCATTCACCACGTACATCCGCGCCGAGCATGAGAAGATGGTCAAGCTCATGCGCGCCGCCGGCATCAAGCCGGAATAACGGCAGGCGCAAGGTTCAAGGCAAAAGGCAAAAGGCAAAAGGCAAAAGGAGGAGCATGAAAGCAGAGAAGAACACGGTCAGCACTTATCCGGAGCACGCGCCGGACCTGGGCTACAAGCCCGTTCCCGACATCTTCAGGCTGCCGACCGGCATGAACTTCGGGCCGTGCTCGAGCGTGGCGGTCACTTCGAAGGGCAACATCCTGGTGTTCAATCGCAGCGCCCACGCGCTGATGGAGTTCACCCGGAAGGGCAAGTACCTGCGCTCGCTCGCGCAGGGCATCTTCACGCTGCCGCACGGCTTGCGGGTGGATGCCGAGGACAATATCTGGGCTACCGACACCGGCGCGCACATCGTGGTGAAGATGGACCCGAAGGGACGTGTTCTCATGGTGCTGGGCGTGAAAGGCAACGCGGGCGAATGGCACCAGGCCGGCCACCTGCGCTGCTTCAACGAGCCCAACGACCTCGCGTTCGGCCCGGCGGGGGAAATCTACATCACGCAGGGTCATGGCAAGGGCGAGTCGCGCGTGCACAAGTTCGACGCCGGCGGTAACTTCCTCAAGACCTGGGGCGGGGAGGGGGCCGGGCCGGGGCAGTTCAACGTTCCTCACTCCATCGTCGCCGACGCAAAGGGGCACCTCTACATCGCCGACCGCGCGAACCAGCGCATCCAGGTGTTCGACGGCGATGGCAACTACCTCCGCGAGTCCAAGCACCCCGGCACGCCCTGCGGGCTCTGTCTGTGCCGCGACCAGAAGCACCTGATGATGGCGCACGGCCACGCCGGCCTCATCATGAAGCTCGATCTCCACGGCAATGTGCTCGGCGCCTCCGGCGGCCAGGGCAAGGGCCCGCACCGCTACGGCGAAGCGCACTTCCTGGCGCTGTCCCGCAACGAGAAGGAAATCTACGTTGCGGACACGCTCAACTGGCGCGTGCAGAAACTCGTTCAGAAGTAAGGCGGAAGGCGAAAGACGATAGGCGTGAGGCGTGAGGCGTGGGGCGTGAGGCGAAAGGCATCAAAAGCGCCGAACAAAGCCGGTGGACGCGTGTCTTACTGCCAATATGATGGCCTGCCCCAGATGATTACCTGCCTCAAGCGCTCGTGGTGGCTCGCAGCCGCCGTCGCCCTGCTCTGCGGCTGCACCACCAATCCGATCACGGGGCGCAGCCAGTTCGTGATGGTCTCCGAGGAATCCGCGATCAGCGGCTCGGCCTCCGCCTACTCGAACATGATGGGGCAGCTCCGCAAGAAGAACAAAATCGAGATCGACACGCCGCGCGCCGAACGCGTCAGGGAGATTACCAACCGCCTGGTCGCGGAAGCGGTGCGCTTCCGGCCCGATGCGGCGAGCTGGAGCTGGGACGTGCGGGTGATCGACGAGCCCAAGGTCGTCAACGCCTTCTGCATGGCGGGCGGCAAGATGGCTATCTATACCGGCTTCTGGGAGAAGCTCAAAGCCACCGACGACGAGATTGCGAACGTCATGGGCCACGAGATCGGCCACGCGCTGGCGAGCCATACGCGCGAGCGCATGTCGGTGGCGATGGCAACCGGCATCACGGTTTCGCTGCTGGCCATCGGCACTTCCTCGCGCAGCGATAACCGGGAGATTGCAGGCAGGGAGTCCCTGTACGGCATCGCGGCGGCGCTGGCGATCACGCTGCCCAACAGCCGCGAGTCGGAGAGCGAGGCGGATCAGATCGGCATCGAACTTGCCGCGCGCGCCGGCTACGATCCGCGCGCGGCAGTCTCGCTATGGAAGAAAATGGCGGCGGAGGGCGGCGGGCCGCCCGAGTTCCTCTCGACCCACCCCACGCCGGAAAACCGCATGGAGCGGCTGGCCGTCCTGGCGGTGCAGGTGGACCCGTACTACCAGAAAGCGAAGGAAACCCGGGATACCGCGCGGATCCCCAGCTTCATCGGCGTGGCCGCCAACGAGCGGGAGATAGACAGCATCTCGCGCGAAGAGTACGCGGCGAAGATCGCCGCCGAGGGGCAGGTGATGACCTTCATCGTGGAGGACTTCGAGAAGTTCAGGCGCGGCGAGACGAGGTTCACCTGCGGGCTCGACTGCGCGTTCGGCTACAACTTTCAGAGGGGCGACTGGAAGCAGTTGCACGAGAAGAAAGCATGGCGTGATCTGGCCGCGTCGCTGCTGCGGATCGGCTACCAGAACGACCTGTCGTACTTCCTGCTCGCCGAAGCGGCGAACGGCCTCGGCTTAAAGGACGCGGCGAAGACCTACTACGCGCGCGCGCTCGAAGCGCAGAAGGACGGCAGGACCTGCGACGGCACGTTCAACACCTGCGAAGGCTTTGACATTCCCAGGCTGGTCCAGGCGGCACTGCAGCGGTGACGGGGCTGTAAAACTTCACCGCCAAGTACGCCAAGAAAAGCCTCGACACGAAGGACATGAATCAATCGCGCCTTCCAGGCGCGGTCGACCGGACACGAAGGAAAAACAAGAACAAAATTGAACCGCCAAGACGCCAAGGCCGCCAAGAAGAACAAAAATGGAACCGCAGATAAACGCGGATAACGGAAAACCAAAATCTTGAACCTTGAACCTTGAACCTTATCAGCCGCCGTTGTAAACGTCCGCCACGCTGCGCAG
>CAZCGD010000148.1:0-2301 GCA_964498105.1 uncultured Streptomycetaceae bacterium | reverse complement strand
GAGACTGAGTCGCAATACTGTTCATGGTTCGAGAGCCTCACCACGAACGGTACTGCTCAATCGCGATTCAATACTTATCCGTTCGCCCTGAGCGTGTCGAAGGGCTCCGAGTGAATTGCGACACAGTCTCCACACGGAGGCAAACGTGCAAAAGCTATCGTCGCTGCTATTCACCATCCTGATCAGCATCAGCATCATTGCGCTGGCGCACGAAAGTATAGCGCAAACGAGCGCCGCGCCATCGGCGGCGCGCGTCGTCTCCACCAACGACAACACGCGACCGGCCGGACGGCTCGAAGGAGAGGTGCTGAATCTACGGCTGTTTGCCGGCGTCGGCGGTTGGCGTCCTGAAGGACCGCAAGGTGCGCCCATTGAAATCGCCGCCTTCGGTGAAGAAGGCGCTGACCTCTCCATACCAGGACCGCTCATTCGCGTTCGCGAAGGAACGACCGTCGTGCTCACGCTGCGGAACGCACTGGGGTCGGCGCTCCGGGTCACTGGCCTCTGCGCGAGACCGAGCAAATGCGAACCGGTGTCAGTCGCCGCCGGCGCGACTCAAGAGATCCGCTTCAGTCTGAACGCTCCCGGCACCTATTTCTATTGGGGCGCGACCGGACCCGGCGCGCTCAACGCTCGACAGCGTCGCGACACTCAGCTTGGCGGCGCCATCGTCGTCGATCCGCGCGAAGGATCGCCGGCCGACAGGGTGTTCGTAATCTCGATCTTCAGCGATCCGCCCGCGCAGCCCGGGGATGATGACGAGTCGGGTGACACGAAGTCTAACGTCCTCGCCATCAACGGCTCGTCGTGGCCTTACACTGAGAAGCTTCATCACGAAGTCGGCGATCGGGTGCGTTGGCGCATCATCAACCTGGCACGCGGTAATCACGCCATGCACCTGCACGGCTTCTACTTCACGGTCGAAGCCACGGGCGACATCGGCGTTGACCAACGGCTCGCGCCCGGCCAGCAACGCACGGCGGTCACCGAGTTCATTGGCGCTGCCCGAACGTTCGCGATGTCATGGACCCCCGAACGTCCAGGCAATTGGTTGTTTCACTGCCACATGACGAATCACATGACTGGGCGGACCGATAGCGCTCACGCCGGCCACGGGGCCGACGACGGCTCGGGAGGGATGGGGGGACTAGTGCTGGGGATTGAGGTGACGGGAGCGAGCATGCACCCGCCATCGGATGGACGCGCGCCGCGGCGGCTCTCGCTGGTGATGCGCGAGGAGCCCAATCGCTATGGCAACCAGAGCGGCTACCGGATCGATCTGGAAGGCCCAGAAGGCATGGCGGCGCCGCGTCTCAATGCGGGTCCTGTTCCCGGCCCCGTGATGGTTCTGACGCGCGGCGAGCCGGTGGAGATCACCCTCGTCAATCGAATGAGCGAGCCCACGGCGATTCATTGGCACGGCATCGAGCTCGACAGTTATTTCGATGGCGTGCCCGGCTACGGTGGGCAGGCCGGCAATCTCGCGCCGCCGGTCGCTCCTGGGCAATCGTTCGTCGCCAAGTTCACGCCGCCGCGCGCGGGCACGTTCATCTATCACACGCACTGGCACAAGGACGCGCAACTGGGCGGCGGCCTCTACGGGGCACTTATCATTCTCGAGCCTGGCGAGCGCTATGATCCGGCGACCGATCACATAGTCATCATCGGACTGAACGGCGTCCGGCAGGAGGGCGAGCGGGAGCCGTGGGCCCTGAACGGCAGCGCCACGCCGGCTCCCATCGTCATGCGCGCGGGCGTCCCCAATCGCCTGCGCCTCATCAACATCACCTCGCATGGCGTCAACCTGACGGCGTTCATCGTCGACCGATTCGAGCAGACGACGTGGAAACCGCTGGCGAAGGACGGCGCGACACTGCCGGCTGGGCAGACTGCGCCACGACCGGCTCGCCAGCTCGTGGCGGTCGGCGAGACCTACGACTTCGAAATTCAGCCGTCGCGCTCACAAGTGTTGTGGCTGGAGGTGCGCCGCGGCAGCGGGGAGTTTCTGTTGCAGGCGCCGATCAAGCTGCGCTAGTCATGGCTGCTGGGAAGAAAAAACGGTTTCGATTTGAGCGCCGAAATCAATCGACAGTGAGAGGTTGAATGCTGGAAGGAGAAACCTGCGATTTTTGTCTGGAGGGTTTACTCGCGCGCCACCTTGTCCGGGAATATTACCGAGTCAAGAATGGTCTGGTCGTCATGGAAAATGTTCCTGCCTACGTTTGTAGTCGATGCGACGAGCGAAAGTTGATAACTTCGACATACGTATTCTAGCTTACGTATGTAGCTAGAGGAGCATTC
>CAZCGD010000147.1:0-8848 GCA_964498105.1 uncultured Streptomycetaceae bacterium | reverse complement strand
TCGGCGCGGCATTTCTCGGGATTTGCCTTGCACTCTTCCCGGCGCTGCTCCACCTTCGCTTTCATTTCGCGGCATTTCTCCGGATTGGCCTTGCACCACTGCTCGCGCCGCTCCTGCTGCTCGGCGCGGCATTTTTCCGGATCGGCCTTGCATTGTTCCCGGCGCTCTTCCGCCTTCGCCTTCGCCTCGCGGCACTTCTCGGGGTTGTCTTTGCACCACTGCTCGAAACGGGCCTTGCGGTCGCCCGGGGCCGCGCTGCCGTCGGGGCGCACCGTGGCGCCCGGCATGCCCTCGGCAGCGAAAGACGGCACTGCCTGGGTGGCAAGCGCGAGCAATGCTGCTGCAATCAATAGTCGCTTCATGTCGCTACTCCTATCGTTATCTCGGAATGATGTAAATGCCGTTGCCTTGGTAAACACCGGTGTTGCCGGTTGGATACCCGAAACCCGCCCTGGGCGTCTGGAAGTACGGATGCTGCTCGCCCGGGTTCACGGCATTCAGCGAGTACGACGGGCGGTACGGATTCTGGTAATTGGGGTCCGGGCGCTGGTCCAGCCGCGGGCCGCCGAAACGCGTATGCGCCTGGCTCGGGACGCCGCTGCGGTCCTGTTGCACCGTCGCCCTGGCCTGATGAACCTGAGTGCCATGCGCCGGTGGCCTGGGCCCCCCGCCCGCCAGCGCCGGCGACGCTATTATCGCAATAGCCGCTGCCACAACATCGCTTGCAAAAATCCTCATAGTCGATCTCCATTACGGCGACGGCCACCTCGGGCAGCGGCTATCGCCGATAAATCTCGCGGTTGGCCCGATCGAGATCCTTGTGCAGGTCGCGGCGTTCCTCTTCGGTTAGCTTGCCCTTGTCGCGCTTGTCATGCCCGCCGCCCTTTTCCCGCTCGCCGCGCTGAATCTGCCCGCCGCTCTTTTTCATGGGTTGCCCCTGCGCCTGGACGCTCATGCCGGGCCGCCAGTCGCGGGCGTCCGCGATCAGCGGCGCGAGCAGCGCGCCGGCAACCACCATCAGGAACAGCTTCTTCACCATCATCTCCCTCGTGGCGCCGGCGCCGTGTCCATATGGCAAGTCCGACAGGCTGCATCGTATGCGTTTTGACGCCCGCCGGGGCGCGACACTCCGATGCTAATTGCAACAATTTGTTTCGGCGGCGCGGCCGGCAACAATTCCTTACATAATTCTGGCACCCAAGTGCCTGAACAGGTACGATAAGTCATGGCTGAATCGAAAATGAAAATCCTCGTCGTGGACGACGATGCCCGGCTGCGCGACCTGCTCAACCGCTATCTCAGCGAGCAGGGCTTCGCGGTGCGCGCGGTGGCCGACGCCAGCGACATGAACCGGCAGCTCGCCCGCGAGCGCTACGACCTGATGATCCTCGACCTCATGCTGCCGGGCGAGGACGGGCTCTCGGTATGCCGGCGCCTGCGCGGCAGCGGCGACGCCATGCCGATCATCATGCTGACGGCCAAGGGCGACGACGTGGACCGCATCGTCGGGCTGGAGGTTGGCGCCGACGACTACCTGCCCAAGCCGTTCAACCCGCGGGAGCTGGTGGCGCGCATCCAGGCGGTGCTGCGGCGGCGCCCGCCGACCCCGCCGCCGGGCGCCCCAACCACCGAGCTGCAGACGGTGGAATTCGGGGCGTTCCGCCTCAACCTGGCGGCGCGCAACCTCACGCGGAACGGCGCAGACGAGCCGCTCACCACCGGCGAGTTCGCGCTTCTCAAGGTGCTGGTGCAGCACCCGCGCGTGCCGCTGTCCCGGGACAAGCTGATGGAGCTCGCGCGCGGGCGCGAGTTCGGCGCGTTCGACCGCAGCATAGACGTGCAGGTGTCGCGCCTGCGCAAGCTGATCGAGACCGACCCGGCGAAGCCGGTGTTCATTCAGACTGTCTGGGGATTTGGATACGTCTTCATCCCCGACGGAAATAGCGCGAGTCGTGAGTCGTAAGATCATGCCTGCCGGGATTCTTTTCGATTCACGACTCACGACTCACGATTCACCATGATATTGTTCCCCCGCACCCTGCTGTGGCGCAGCGTGCTGCTGATCGCGCTGCTGCTCGTCGTCGCGCACTTCGCATGGCTGCAAATCTTCCGCGTCAGCGAGCGCGAGCCGCGGGCGCGGCAGGTGGCGCAGCAGATCGTGAGCGTGGTCAACCTGACCCGCGCCGCCCTGATCACCGCTCAGCCCTCGAAGCGCCTGGCGCTGCTGGAGGAGCTGTCCAGGGAAGAAGGCATCCAGGTCCATAACGGCCACCCGGGCGAGCGCATCGTGCCGCTGCCCGACCGCCCCTTCCTCAAGCTGGTGGAGAGCGAGGTCAGACGGCAGCTCGGCGCCCGCACCCAGCTCGCCTCCAGCCGCGACGGCATCCGCGGCGCGTGGATCAGCTTTCTCATCGACGACGATGAGTACTGGGTATTCATGCCGCGCTCGCGGCTGGAGCGCGTCGATTCACTGCGCTGGATCGGCTGGGGAGCGCTGGTCCTGGCGCTGGCTCTCCTCGGCGCCTACCTGATCGTTTCGCGCATCAACCGGCCGCTGCGCGAGCTCACCCGTTCGGCGGACGAGATCGGGCGCGGCAAGACGCCGCCGCCCGTGGCCGAATCCGGGCCGTCGGAGATCCAGACGCTCGCCAGCGCGTTCAACCGCATGGCGACGGACCTGAAGCGGCTGGACGAAGAGCGCGCGCTGTTGCTCGCAGGCGTATCGCACGACCTGCGCACGCCGCTGTCGCGCATTCGCCTCGGGCTGGAACTGCTGGACGACAAGGGCGACGCGACGCTGAAGGCGGGCATGGTGCAGGACATCGGCGATATCGATGCCGCGATCAGCCAGTTTCTCGATTTCGCGCGCGTCAGCGACGGCGAAGCGGCAGTCGCCGGCGGTGATCTCAACGCCATCGTGCGCGAGGTCTGCGAGCGCTATGCGCGCGCCGGCAAAGCCGTTTCGTCCCGGCTCGAAACCCTGCCGCCGCTCGCGCTGCGGTCGTTCGCCGTGCAGCGCCTCATCGTCAACTTGGTGGAAAACGCCCTGCGCCATGGCAATGGCGAGGTGGAAGTCGCGACCACGGCGCAGAACGGAGTTGTAGTGCTGGAGGTGCTGGATCGCGGGCCGGGCATCCCGGCAGGCGAGGTGGAGCGCATGCTGCAGCCGTTCACGCGCCAGGACCGGGCGCGCTCGACGAGCGGCACGGGGCTGGGTCTAGCGATCGTGGACCGCATCGCGCGGCTGCACGGGGGCAGCGTGCAACTGCTGCCGCGCGAGGGGGGCGGCCTACGCGCGCGGGTGGAGCTACCACTCCGAAGTTGACAGTTGGCAGCCGTCAGTTGGCAGCAACTGCAATCTGCCCACTGCAAACTGCACACTGTCTGCTAGGGGTACATCGCCCACCCGACCCGGTTGGTCTGGGCCTTGAAGAAGTGCCCTTCTACAGTTGTAACGAATAAAGTCGTCAAGTCCGGCCCGCCGAAGCAGCAGTTGGTCGGACGATTCGCCGGTACCGGGTGCGTCTCCAGCACCCGGCCCGTGGGCGAGAACACGGTGATCATCGCCCCCGGTCCGCTCACCTCCCAGCCATTCGTCGCGACGATGTTGCCGTCGGCGTCCAGGCACATGCCGTCGATGCCGCGGTGGACGCCTTTTGCATCCTCGCCCCACGTGAACAGCGTCAAATAGGCGCCGAGGCTGCCGTCCTCCCGGATCGGGTAGGCGCGCAACTCGCGCGCGATGCCTTTCGCGGAACCGCTTTCCGCGACGTACAGCGTGCCCTGGTCTTTCGACACCAGGATGCCGTTGGGCTGGGTGGTGTCGAACGTGACACGCGTCACCGTGTAGCTGCCGTCTTTCTGCGGATCGGCGCGCAGCACGGACTGGTTGTCGAGTTCCTTCACCTCGGTCTTGTCCCAGTTGCCCTCGTTCACCGGGTTGGTGAACCAGATGCGTCCCTTGCGGTCGATGGCGAGGTCGTTGGGCGTGTTGAGCCTCTTGCCCTCCACGCGGTCGGCGACGATCACGTTGCGGCCGTCCGGGTCGAAGCGCACGATCGAGCGTCCTCCGGAGCAGCAGCCGAAGAGGCGGCCCTGGGCATCGTACGCCAGCCCGTTGGTGCGGTTGGTGTCGGTGCGCCAATCCCTGATCGCATTGCTGTTGAAGTCATAGCGCAGGATGCGGCTCGCCCGGATGTGCGTGAAGTACAGGTGCTCGCCGTCCCATACCGGCCCCTCGGTGAGAGGCACGGCCGACGGTTTCATCAACAACTCGAATTTCCATTGCATGGTTTTCCCTTCGTGTCCTTGGTGTCCCCTTCGACGAGCTCAGGACAGGCTTTGTGGTTCAGCTTTTCAGCGTCGTACGCGGAACGTCGTATTCCGCAACCGCGCCGACAGCACCCGCGCCAGCGCCAGCAGCATGTCGCGCGCCAGCGCCGGCTCCTCACGCCCGAAGCGGGCGAAATCGTCGAATTCCATCGGCAGCAGTTCACCGTCGGCAACGCCCCAGACGTTGACCGAGCGTGCCTGGCCGTCAAAGAACGATTGCTCGCCGACGACGCTGCCGGCATTGATCTTGGCGAGGGGCGAGATGCTGACTCCGTCGACGTGCGTGACGCCGACCTCGAGCGAGCCGGCAACGACAAAAAACAGGTCGCGGTCCGCGGCGCCGCGCTGGATGACCACCTCGCTCGCGCGGAACGGCCGCAGCCGGGTGCGGCCCAGAAGCTTGTTCCAGTCGGCGTCGCTCCATTCCGGCAGCAGCAGCCGGTCGCTGGTCGGCAGCACACCGCTGGCGGCGCTTCTGAATACCGCGATGTAATCATTGCGATTCATTTCGGCCCCTGTATGACCGCTTTTTTTCGAAACCGACAGTCATCATTATAGTGTCAGGTACTCACCCGAGCGGCCAGGTGCGCAGCACCCGGTAGAGCCTCGCGCGCTCGAACGGCACCGACTCCACCAGCGCGTGCCCGGTGACGGGCCACGCTACCGGGCGTACGGTAGCCGCTGCCGGCGCGCGGCGCGCATTGCGCAGCAGCGTAATGTGCGGCACGTACGCCCGCTGGTCGAAATGGAAGCCGCCGCCCGCAAGGGCCTGCTCCAGCCCCGCGGCCAGGGCCTCCAGCTCCGCGGTCCCGCGGCCGACGCCCGCCCACACGACTCGGTTGTGGCGCCAATAGCCGACGTGGTCCACACGAAGCTCGAATTGCGGGACCGTCACCGCGGCAGCCAGCGCTTCGAGCCGCGGCAGGCGCTCGCGCGCGACCTCCCCGAGGAACACCAGCGTGAGATGAATATTGTGCGCGGGCAGCGCCCGGCCGCCGCACTCGCTCGTCAACCGCTGGGCAAGGTCTCCCAGCGCCCGCTGCGCCTCGGGCGGCGGCCACGCCGCGAAAAACACCCGCGCCGTGTCAACGCCGCCTACCATCTTTAATATAGCCGCCAAGGCGCCATGACGCCATGACGCCAAGGAAACCAAGAACCATAATAAAACCACGAACAAGAATAGATTTGCTACGGCGAAACACGGCGTGTTTTATTGATCCATTCTGTTTTTATTATTAATCTTCTTGGCGTCTTGGTGGCTATTTTCATACGTTTTCAGCGAGCAAGGCGACCGCCTCCGCGGCGATGCCCTCGCCGCGCCCGACGAAGCCAAGCTTCTCGGTGGTCTTGGCCTTGACGTTGACCGCGTCCGGCGCGACGCCGAGATCGGAAGCGAGATTGGCGCGCATTGCCGCGATGTGCGGCGCCATCTTTGGCGCTTGCGCAATGATGGTTGCGTCCACGTTCTCGACCCGCAGTTTTTTCTGCCGCAGCAACTGCGCGACTTCCCGCAGCAGCTTGCGGCTGTCTATGCCCTTGTAGCGCGCGTCTGTATCCGGGAAATGCGTGCCGATGTCGCCCAGACCTGCGGCGCCGAGCAGCGCGTCACACACGGCGTGAATCAGCACGTCCGCATCGGAATGTCCCGCGAGCCCCTTCTCGTGCGGAATCTCGACTCCGCCGATGATGAGCTTGCGCCCCGTGACCAGCGCGTGCGTGTCAAACCCTTGTCCGATTCTCATAAATTAGCCGCTAAGCACGGTTAAAGCCGGACGCAGAGCGCCGGTTTAACTCCGTGTGTTCGAACGGACGGGATTGTCGCCGTTCAACACACGGGTCCAAGACACAGTAACTGGTTACCGGGGTTGAGTCGATTCACGGTTCACGAATCACGATTCACGGTTCTTATGAACCGTGAAGCACGCCAAGAAAATCAAAAAGAAACGAAGGATCTTGAGTCACCTGACATCACAATACGCTGTATTCCGTTTCTAAGCAGTTTTTCGTTGAAGTTGATGACGCCTTGTACTTCAATTTCTTGATCTTCTGTTCGTCTTTCTTGGCGTGCTTGGCGCTCTTGGCGGTTCAGTATTGTTTTTCTTCCTGAGGTTTTTCCTGGCGGTTGGTGTTTCCTGGCTCCTGAGGATCAACTCGGCTAGTGTGAGGTCTTCGGGAAACGTGACCTTGATGTTGCAGGTATTACCCATCACCAGCCGCGGCTTCAGGCCGAGTCCCTCGATTGCGCGCGCCTCGTCGGTCGCGGCCAAAGGATCGGCGGCGCGCAGCGCCTCGATCAGCAGGCGGTAGCGGAACATCTGCGGCGTCTGCGCGAGCCACAGGTTGTCGCGCGGCTCGGTCGCCGCCACGCGCGATTCGCGGTTGGCGCGCTTCAAGGTGTCCGCGACCGGCACCGCCAGCAGCCCGCCGGTGTCATCGGTCTCGATTTCGCCGAACAGGCGATCGAGTTCCTCCCGCCCGAGGCACGGCCGCGCCGCATCGTGCACCAGCACCCAGTCGTTGGCGGCGATGAGATCACGCGTGGCGAGCAGCCCGTTGAACACGCTGGCCGCCCGCGTCTCGCCGCCGCAATACAACGCCTTCACCCGCGCGCCGAATTCGCTCCAGTCGTAACGCGCGAAGCGGTCGTCGCCCTGCACCAGCACCACGAATACCTGATCGATGCGCGGGTGCCGCGCCAATTCCCTCAAAGCATGGTAGAGCAGCGGCCGGCCCGCGATTTCCAGGTACTGCTTGGGCAAAGCTGCGCCCACGCGGGAGCCGGCGCCGGCGGCCGGGATCAGGGCATGGGCTGTCTGGGGCATGCGCGCGAAGGACTCTGTTATTTCAGGAATTTTATCAGCAACACTGTTGTATCTGTCGCACTTGAAAATCGGTCCACCGGGCGCATAATTGCGCAGGCCATGTCACCAGCAATTCCCGCCGTGCGCGCGCCGGCCGTTGCCGGCACGTTCTATCCCGGCACGGGCCGCGAGCTCGCGCAAACTCTGGCGCAACTGCTGGGCGCGGCCGCTCACGGCGCTCCGGACCGCGCCGCGCCCAAGGCCATCATCGCGCCACACGCCGGCTACATCTATTCCGGACCGATCGCCGCCAGCGTCTACGCCCTGCTCGCCCCCGCGCGCGGCCGCATCAAGCGCGTCGTGCTGCTCGGCCCCACCCATCGCGTCGCGGTGCGCGGCATGGCGTTGCCCGGATGCACCGGCTTCGCAACACCGCTGGGCAACGTGGAAATAGACGATGCGGCGCTGGAAGCATTGAATGGCCTGCCGTACGTAGGGGTGAGCGCGCAGGCGCACGCCCTCGAGCATTCGCTGGAAGTGCACGTGCCTTTCCTGCAAGCCGTTCTGGAACACTTCACCCTGGTGCCGCTCGCCGTCGGCGACGCCAGCGCGCAGGAAGTCGTCGAGGTGCTCGACCGGCTGTGGGACGGCCCCGAGACGCTGATCGTCGTCAGCTCCGATCTCTCGCACTACCTCTCTTACAGCGACGCGCAGGCTCTGGACCGCGTGACCGCGCAAGCCATCCTCGGCCTCGCGACCGACATTTCGCACGAGCAGGCGTGTGGAGCGACGCCGGTGATGGGGCTCACTTCACTGGCGAGCCGGCGTGGCCTGAAGCCAGAGCTGATCGACCTTCGCAATTCCGGTGACACCGCCGGCGACAAGAACCGCGTGGTCGGTTACGGCTCGTTCGCTTTTTACGAGGCAGCCCCGGATGCCCGTTGATTCAGGCCCGCCCGTATTTTCAACCGGGTCCGACCAGGCCATCCTGGACGCGGGGGTGCCGGAATCGCTGCCCGGGAATGCGGGTCGCGTGCTGCTGACGCTCGCGCGAACGGCCATCGCGGCCCAGCTCGGGCTGAGCCGACAGGAAACCGAGGGCCCGCAGTGGCTGCGGCGGCACGGCGCCTGCTTCATCACTCTCACGCGGGACGCCAAGCTGCGCGGCTGCGTCGGCACACTGCGCGCGCACCGCGCGCTGGCCGACGACGTGGCGGCGAACGCGGTGGCCGCCGCTTTCCGCGACCCGCGCTTTCCACCGATCGCCGCCGACGAGTTTTCCGCCGTGGCGCTCGAGATCTCCGTGCTGTCCGCGCTGGAGCCCATGCGCTTCGACGACGAGGCGGACGCGCTGCGGCAACTGCGCAGCGGCATCGACGGCCTGGTGTTCGAGTACGGGCACCACACCAGCACCTTCCTGCCGCAGGTGTGGGAGGACTTCAGGGAACCGACGGACTTCATCGCCCATCTAAAGTACAAGGCCGGCCTGCCGCCGGATTTCTGGGACCCTGAAGTCCGCCTTTCGCGCTACACGGTGTTCAAGTGGCGCGAAGCTGATTTGACTGCGTGAATGGTGAATAGTGAATGGATGCCCCGCCGCTGCCGCGTGTTGAACGGCGATGATTTCGTCCGTTCGAACACGCGGAGTTAAACCGGAGCTTCGCTTCCGGATTTAACCCTATATGAGCGCAATGCGCGAATACCCAGCCCGGTGG
>CAZCGD010000146.1:0-3658 GCA_964498105.1 uncultured Streptomycetaceae bacterium | reverse complement strand
CCCCCCGGTCAAAGGCTGCGCAAGCAGCCTTTTTCAAACGCGGCGGTAACCCCGCCGCGTTTTTTTGTACCCGGTCGCGTCGCTGACTGGCTACAGCGCTAGTCGCAACAAAACAACCTGTTGAAACAACCGCGCGATCGGGCGTCGCCCGCCAGCGACGAATGCCCCCTTCGATTGGCACTCCGCTGCGAGCAAGACCGTTGAATCCAAACAGCTTGGCCTTCGTGGCATGCGCCTTGCTCTTGTTGCAGTTCATTGTCACCTTCGATGAGGAGCAGCCATGTTCAAGAGTGATGGTCTTTTCGGCGCCAAGGAAGATGCACTGCGCAAGGATTCCCGTTCACCCGCGCTAGTACCGGGCCTCAACCCGGCGCCCGCAACGGCGCGCCCGCCCCAGGCCGAGCCGCCCAAGCTGGAAACCGCCCGCGGCAGCGGCGACAGCAAGGGCAGCAAGCTCATCGTCGGCCCGGATATCAAGCTGAAGGGCGCTGAAATCACCGACTGCGACACGCTGGTGGTGGAAGGACGCATCGAGGCAACCATGGACAGCCGCGTGATCCAGATCGCACAACAGGGCGTGTTCAGCGGCACGGCCAACATCGACGTCGCCGAGATTCACGGCCGCTTCGAAGGTGAGCTCACCGCCCGCAAGCAGCTGGTGATCCACGCCACCGGCAAAGTCTCCGGCAAGATCCGCTACGGCAAGCTGGCGATCGAGGAAGGCGGCGAACTCTCCGGCGACATCGGCTCACTCGCGGCCGGCGATACCGGGCGCAAGGAACAGCCGCGCCCGCTGATGGGGAAGCCGCTGGCGGGAATCGGCTGATAACGCAGCGGCCCGCGATCGGTGACGGGCAGTACCCCGTTATCCTGCGCCTGCCTCGCGCACGGACTGTTCTGCGCTCAGGAAATACTTTTTGCTAGATTGTGCTTGTGCGCGTACGCAAACAACTCGAGCCGGTTGGCGACATCGAGCTTGTCGTAGATGGACGTCAGATGATTGCGCAAGGTGTGCTCGCTGATGTGCAGCATCACCGCAATCGCCTTGGCGTTCGCCCCCGCGTGACTCGCCGCGACAGAAACGATCTCCCGCTCGCGATCGGTCAGCCCTGCAATCTTCGCCTTATCCGGATCGAACGCCTGGGCGGCGCTTTCGCGGGAAAACTCGACAAAAATCCTGCCCGTGGCAATGCGATTCAGCCAGAGCTGCCCCTCGTGCACTTTCTCGATCGCGGTCAGGATCGTCTCTGCTGACGCCTCCTTTTCGACCACGCCGCTCGCGCCAGCCAGCACCGCCTCGTCGTGAATCGATTCATCGCGCAACCCGGTGAGCACCAGGATCTTGGCGCGCGATCGGGCGATGAATTTTGAGATTTCCTTCACACCGTTCTCCCCGCCCAGATCGATGTCCAGCAGGATCACGTCGGGAGCCGCTTCGTCGATCAGCTTGAGCGCCTCAGCACAATTTGTTGCGCTGCCGACCACTTCCATCACCGGCTTGCCGCTTTCTATCAGCCGCTCCAGCCCCCACAGAATGCTGCGGTGGTCGTCTATAAGAAAGACGCGTATTGGCGCCGAGTTGGTGGTAGTCACGCGGAAATCCAGATTACATAGGCAACGTTACATGGACGATAGTATGGCCATCCTGGCGCTGCTCGACGAACGTCTCGCCGCCCAGAGACTGCGCCCTCTCCTGGATGGAGCGAGGAATGAACCGCGGCTTGGCACCCGAGCCATTCCCCGCCTCATTACCGATCTGCAGCAACAAGCGTGAATTCTCGCATAGTATGGACACGAACGCCTTCTTCGCGGGAGTGTGTCGCAGGACGTTGCTCAGGCCCTCGGAGATGATCTTGAAAGCGTCGCCCGCCAGCTGCCCACCCAATCCGGGCGACACGTCGCTCTTGACCTCGACGTTGATACCGTAGAAACGCCCGAGCTGCTCGCTCTGCTTCTGTACCGCTGCGACCAGGAAGTCCCCGACCACGGCACTCTTATCCTTGATCGCCGAGGCGTACTCGCGCAAGTCACGCACGGTGAGTTCGGTCATATGAATGAGCTCGGAGATACGTGGAGCAAGCGCGTTGTCCTCCCCGGCCTCCCGATGAAGCGCGTCGAGCGCGAGCTTGAGGCCGATATAGGGTTGTATGGTGGTATCGTGGAGGTCGCGCGAGATGTTCTGCCGCTCGTGGTCAGCCGCCTTGGTGACGAGCTCCTCGACCATAGACATGTTTTCCACGACGGTGGACATGGCCTCCGACACCTGGGCAAGAAACTCGACGTCGGCACGCGAGAAGCCGGGCCGGGGGTTGGTCAGAAATATCCTGCCCGTGGTCCCGTCGCGCTGCGCATAGGGAACGGTGACGAATGCCTGAGTATCCAGCAGATTCGCAAAAGCCGCGCAATCCTGTCTGAAAGCATCAGTCGCCACGCGCAAGTCAAAGTCGTAGGCGAAATAGCCGAGAAACCGGTGTCGCCAGGAACCGGCCGGATCGTGGTAGAACGCCCCCAGAGAATCGGGCAGGCTCAACAAGGCGCCAGCGACCGATTCGGTCACCGTGGCCGGTGTCGCCGATTGCCCGGGTTTGCCGCGGGCCGCGCTGTACATCACGTAGTTCAATGCCGGGCTCGGACGCCGCAGCACCAGCGCGCACGAGATACCGTCGTAATACTCGAGCAACCGGTCGAGGTGTTTGCCGTGGACGTGATCCACGCCGAAGCGCGGACTCCACAGGTTGTTGATCTCCTTCAGCAGCGCCAGCCGGCGCCACAGCAAGCGCTCGTAGCTGCCCAACCACGAAATCATGTATCCAAAAGCGAAGAGGTAAAGGACGGCTATCAGCGTGTAACCGGACACCATGCCGGTCTGTGCAGCGGTAACCAATCCGATCGTGACGAACAGCGAGCAGCACATGGCAGTGACGAACAAGCCCTCACGGAGCCCCCAACATAACGAAGCAACCACGATCGGGTAGAAAAAGAACAGGAAGAACATGCTGTGCGCCCCCTCCGCCTGGCTCAGCAGGAACGCGTAGAAGGCGGCGTCAGCCCAATGAAGCAGCCTCGGCGGCACCGGCCATCCCAACCGGTACGACACGATGGCCAGAAATACTGTGTAAGCCAGATATAAACCGAGGGACACATAGGCCAGCCAGACCATGCGCCCGAAGTTCGAAGGATCCACCAGAACGATCGCCAGCGCCGAGGCGGCAAGCGCACATCTAGCCAGCACGAGCACGCGTGCCTGTACCGTATCAACACGGCCGAAGTCGTTGACCTCAGCCTCGCCGGAAACGGTCCTGGCTGGCACGGACAAATGGTTGGTCGTTGTCATTGCACTAGTATTTGCTGCGGCCGCTTGACGGACCCATTATCCGGAATACGGCGGCCACCAACATGCTTTCAGCAGTCGACTCGCCTTCGAGAAAATCAGTGTCTATGGAAATTTCATAAATAGAATCAACGTATTACTGAGTACAGCCTTCTTCCGGAAAGACAAAAAAAACGGCCATTCCGGCGTTTAATCAACAAACTACTAGTACTAGTCGATTTTGTCACGCGCGCTGGATAGGCACTATTTCACGCTTGGCGCGGGGGTCTGCACAGCGAGGGAGTCAGGGCTATGCACAGCAGCGCTGTGCGGATCGCGGAGTTCCTC
>CAZCGD010000145.1:0-3698 GCA_964498105.1 uncultured Streptomycetaceae bacterium | reverse complement strand
TGGGGGTTTAACCATGCTTTCCATGTGATTCCGTGGGGTGATTGAGACTGGTTCTAGCCATTGGGGGGCGGCAACGGTAATATCGCGGCAGCATCTATAACGACGGGGGAATCCACCATGCGCGCGCTCAGGGCCGGTCTCGCGGCAACTTTATTTGCATTTGTCGCCGCTGCCGCTTACGCACAGCAGCAGATTACTATCGTCACCTCTTTCCCGCGGGACCTGACCGATGTCTACAAGAAGGCGTTTGAAACCCGCAATCCGGGGGTCAAGGTCGAAGTGCTGAACCGCGGCACGTCGTCCGGCATCGCCTTCGTGCGCGAGGCGCCGGCGACCAACAAGCCGGACATCTTCTGGGCGTCCGCCCCCGACGCGTTCGAAGTGCTGGCCAAGGAGAAACTGCTCGCGAGGGCCGCCGATCTCGCCAACCCGGCGGTGCCGAAAAAGGTCGGATCGTATCCCGTGAACGACCCCGAAGGCTATTACCTCGGCCAGGCGCTTGCGGGTTACGGGCTGATGTGGAACACGCGCTACATGAAAGCGAACAAGGTCCCCGAGCCAAGGGAATGGGCCGACCTCGTAAAGCCCGTCTATTTCAGCCACGTGGCGGTCTCCTCGCCCTCGCGCTCGGGCACCACCCACCTTACCATCGAGACCATCCTCCAGGGCGAAGGCTGGGACAAAGGCTGGCGCCAGATCCTGATGATCACCGGCAACTGCGCTGCGATCACCGAGCGCAGCTTCGGCGTGCCCGACGGCGTCAACAACGGCCAGTTCGGCATCGGACTGGTGATCGACTTCTTCGGCCTGTCGGCCAAGGCCTCGGGCTTTCCGGTCGAGTTCGTCTATCCCTCGGTGACCGCCATCGTGCCCGCCAATATCGGGCTGATCGCGAACGCGAAGAACGCCGAACTCGCGAAGAAGTTCATCAGCTTCACGCTGTCCGACGAGGGCCAGCAACTCTTGCTCGATCCCAAGATCAGCCGTCTGCCGGTGCTGCCCGCAACCTACGCCAAGGCGCCGAAGGACTACCCGAACCCGTTCGGCGGCAAGATCAAGGCGAAAGTGAATTTCGATTCCGAGCTGTCCGAGACGCGCTATTACGTGGTGAGCTCGATCTTCGACCAGACCATCACCTTCCGCCACAAGGAACTCGCGGCGGCGACCAAGGCCATCCACGAAGCGACCGCGAAGCTCGCCAGCAGGAAGAACCCGCAGGCCGATCAGCTGCTGGCGGAAGCGCGCGAGCTCGCGTTCTCGCCGATCGTGAGCGAGGAAAAGTCGAAGGACAGGGAGTTCCTCGCCCTCTTCCGAGAAACCAAGCGCAGCGCGGAAAAAACCAAGCAGATGACGGGACTCGAGGAATACTGGAATTCGACGGCGCGCAAGAACTACGTCAAAGCGGCCGAACTCGCCAACCGGGCCGCTGCGATGGTCAAATAGTTCAGCCGCCGATGAACGCCGATACACGCCGATAAAAGCCAAACAGGATTATGCATTGATCAAGGGCGTTCGGAGCTCATGAGCCACAACCCGGCAATCAATACAACTCGATCCCACTGCATTGAAAATCTCGGCAGTTGATCGGCGTTCATCGGCGTTTATCGGCGGCTTCCTGACGCCGGTGGGGTACACCTGGCCGCAGGCCGCGGTCGCGCTTGCGATCGCGGCGTTTCTCCTCGTCTTCCTGATCGTCCCGGTCGTCACCGTCATATACGTCGCCTTCGCGGACGGCGCCGGCGGCTTCACGCTGTCCCATTTCACTACGTTCTTCCACATCTCCCTGATGCACGAGTCATTCTGGAACAGCCTCTACGTGGGCGTGTGGAGCGTCGCCATCGCGACCCTCATCGCGGTGCCGCTCGCCTACTTCACGGTGCGCTTCGAGTTCCGCGGCTCCGCCATTATCCAGACGCTCGGCGTGCTGCCGCTCATCATGCCGCCGTTCGTCGGGGCGGTCGCGATGCAACTCATCTTCGGCCGTAGCGGCGCAGTCAACCTGTTGCTCAACGACTGGTTCGGCTTCACGCTCCCGTTCATGGAGGGGCTGAACGGCGTCATCTTCGTCGAGGCGCTGCACTATTTCCCGTTCATCCTGATGAACCTGGTGGTGGCGCTCACCAACATCGACAGCTCGATGGAGGAGTCCGCCCAGAACCTCGGCGCGAGCGGCTTCCGCCTGTTCCGCCGCATCGTATTCCCGCTCGCCATGCCCGGCTACGTCGCCGGCGCGGCGCTGGTCTTCATCAAGGTGTTCGACGACCTCGGCACCCCCCTGGTGTTGAACGTCACCAACATGCTCGCGCCACAGGCCTACCTGCGCATTACTTCAATCGGCATCGAAGACCCGATCGGCTACGTGGCGAGCGTGATCATGGTGATCGCGTCGCTCGGCGCGCTGTGGGTCTCGACCTGGGTCATGCGTGGCAAGGACTACGCCACGATGCAGCGCGGCTACTCGGGGCTTGCCAGACGCAGGCTCAATCGCGGCCAGACGGTGCTCGCCTATGGCTGGATCGCGCTGGTGCTCGCCATCGTGCTGGCGCCGCACCTCGGCATCCTGCTGCTCTCGTTCGCCAAGGTGTGGAGTTTCAGCGTGCTGCCCGACGCCTACACGATGGCCCACTACGCCACGGTATTCCAGGACTCCCCGCGCGCGATCTGGAACACCGTGCTGTTCTGCGGCATTGCCGCGACGCTCGACGTCGTAATTGCCACCGCCATCGCCTACCTGATGCTGCGCACCCGGGTGCCCGGCCGCAACGCGCTGGACTTCACCGTGACCATCGCACTGGCGATTCCCGGCGTCGTGCTGGGCATCGGCTATCTGCGGACATTCAAGGGCATCGAGATCCCCTTCACCGACGAGCTGCTGACCTCGTCCTGGATCCTGATTGCGCTCGCCTACACCGTGCGGCGCCTGCCGTACGCCCTGCGCTCGTGCGTGGCAGCGTTGCAGCAGATGCACGTCTCGCTCGAGGAGGCCGCGGAGAACCTCGGCGCCTCCAAGCGCCGCACCATACTGCGCGTGGTGGTGCCGCTGATGGCCGGCGGCATGCTGGCGGGCTTCATCACCAGCTTCATGACCGCGGCGGTAGAGCTCTCGACCACCATCATGCTGGTGTCCACCCAGAACGACGCGCCGATGTCGTACGGCATCTATCTCTACATGCAGAGCGCCGCCGGGCGCGGGCCGGGCGCGGCGCTGGGCGTGCTTGCCGTGCTGATCGTGGCCCTCGGCACCTACCTGTCGTACCGCGCGCTGGGCAGCCGCGCGCAGGACGCCCGCGACGTGCTGCGCACGGGCGCGTAGAACAATTGAGCCGCCGATGAACGCAGATGAACGCAGATAACGTCAAGAACAAGTCAAAGGCTTTTTTCCTCGGACGTATTCTTGCTTCTATCGGCGTTAATCGGCGTTAATCGGCGGCTAATACTTGTTTCCGGGGTGATTGACAGTGGAAGCGCTACGAAAAGTCAGTGTCGAATTCGCGGGCGTGTCGCTCGCCTACGGCAGGACGCAGGTGCTGACCGACGTCAGCATCGCGATCGAGCCCGGCGAGTTCTTCGCGCTGCTCGGGCCGTCCGGCTCGGGCAAGTCGACGCTGCTGCGGCTCCTCGCCGGCTTTCTCCAGCCGCAGTCGGGCGCCATTCGCGTCGCCGGCGAGGACGTGACGCGCGTGCCGCCATGGCAGCGC
>CAZCGD010000144.1:0-2720 GCA_964498105.1 uncultured Streptomycetaceae bacterium | reverse complement strand
CGCACGCCATCGCGCTCGAAGCCACCCTCTCTTTCCTCGGCCTCGGCATGCCGATCACCGAACCCTCGCTCGGGCTGCTGATCTCCAATGGTTTTGCCCACCTGCTGTCGGGGCGCTACTGGATCAGTTTCTTTCCCGGAGTGGCCCTGCTCGTTACTATCGTGGCAATCAATCTGGTAGGGGATCGGCTGCGCGACGTGCTCAACCCGCGCCTGGCCAGCCACTACGGCGTGTAGCCGGGTTCAAGGTTCAAGGTTCAAGGTTCAAGGTTCAAGGTTCAAGTAAGGTTGGCGCGAGTTCGTATTCGAGGGTTCCGGTTCGGAACTTTGAACCTGGAACTTGGAACGTTGAACCCGGAACCCGGAACCCGGAACCCGGAACCCGGAACCCGGAACCCGGGCTTCGGGCTTCGGGCTTGAGGGATGCCCTCGTCAAGCGCAGAATGATTGCTCACACAGGAGGCACGATATGACTCTATGCCCTATAGCCCTGGTCGCGGGATGCAGGAAATGCCCGGCTTTCCCGGTCTGTCCGCTGAAAGGTGTCATCGGCGATTACAAGAAGGAGGATGAGGCGCAGACGAAGCAGCAGGATGGGCAGAACAAGAAGACCTGATCATTGCGGCCGGCACCGGCCGGGTGGAGGAATGGCGATGTTTCAGAAAGAACGGTTTATCGAAGAGTGCCGCGCCGCGCTCAAGGAACACCATGCGCAGGCTGCGATCCGGGAACTGGTGGAAAAGGCCGTAAGCGAGCCCGCGCAGGTCGTGCACGCGCTCGGGGAACCGAAGCGCGCGGGGGTCGACAAGATTTACCGGGCGGACGACCTGACCATCCTCAACCTGTGCTGGGGACCGCGGATGGTATTCAAGCCGCACGATCACCACATGTGGGCCGTCATCGGCATCTACGGGGGCCGCGAGCAAAACATCTTCTACCGCCGCAGCGAGAAGGGACTGACGCAGCACGGGACCAAGGAGATGAGCACCGGCGACACGATCCCGCTGGGTGCGGCAATCATCCACGCGGTCACCAATCCGCTGGACCAGATCACCGGGGCGATTCACGTTTACGGCGGAGACTTCTTCGCCACGCCCCGCAGCGAATGGGACCCCAGGACCTTCGAGGAACACCCGTACGACATGGAGCACACCTTGCGGGCGTTCGAGGAATCCAACGCGCAGTTGCGCGACAGTAAATAGTGCGGCAAGCAAGGAAGTGCGCCGTCTTTGCCCGACCCTCAGGCAAGGCGGCGTTAGTCTGATGTAAGTAATTCGGAAAGGAATCACTATGTCCCTGGAATCCGTGAAAGGCAGCTGCCTGTGCGGCGCCGTTCGTTTCAGTTTCAAAACGCCCCAGTCGGCGTTCCGCTACTGTCATTGCAGCCGTTGCCGGAAGGCGTCCGGCAGCGCGCATGCCTCCAACATCTTCATTCCGCAAGGACAGTTCACCTGGCTGGCCGGCGAAGACCTCGCCAAACATTTCAAGCTTCCCGGCGCGAAGACTTTTGCGGTTTCCTTCTGCAGCCGCTGCGGGACGCGGGTCCCGCACAACATTCCTGAGAGGAGTGAATTCCTGATTCCCGCAGGCTTGCTGGATGAGGATCCGGCGATGCGACCGGAGCACAGCATTTTCTGGGGTTCCAAGGCGCCCTGGTACGTCGAACCGCAGGCAATGCCCAGGTTCACCGAGCGTCCCTGAAGCGACGGTCCTTTAATCGTCCCCAGCACACATGCCTAAAACCACGTGCGCCCTGCTGATCGCGGGCTTGGTCGCGGCGGCCTATGCCTGCGCGGCGGACGAGCTGGCGAAAAAGCCGGCGAGCACCAGTAAGATTGATCGCGCGGTCGAAAAGGCCGACGCCGCCCTGGGCAGAACAGTGGACCAGGTGGATCGCCAGGTCAAGAAAGGCGTAGCGGCTGCGGAGAAGGCCATCGATACCGCCGGCAAGAAGACCGAGCAGTGGCTCAAGGAAAAAACGAAGACTGACTGACGCGCCACGGCGCCCGCGGGTTAACGCAATATCATCTGGAAATTATCCATGGCAGGGCTGCGCCACATTACAATCACGGTACCGGCCACGGGTAAGACCGCGGATTCTTATACACATCGTCTTGCGCCACCCTAACTTCACTAACCCGCTCTCGCCGCTAATAGAAGGAGGAAAACCATGAACCCCACCACCCGCTGGAAAGTCGGCATCCTCGCCGCTGTCATTATCGCCATTCTCCTGTTCTTCTGGAGCCGGGACGATCAGAAGCAGCCGCCGGCCAAGGACGCGGTTGCTACGCAGCCCGCCGCGCAGAAACCGGCCGAGCCCAGGGCCGATGGGCCGCTGACGGCGTCAGTACTGTTCGAATTCGACCGGTCCGCGCTGCGGCCCGGGGAAACCGCGAAGCTCGACGAGCTGGCCGCCGGGATCAAGGGCCGGGCATTCGATCGACTCGATGCTATCGGCCACGCCGATCGGATCGGCAGCGATTCGTACAACCTGCAGCTCTCCAAGCGGCGCGCCGAAGCCGTGCGCGCGCACCTGGTCGGCAAAGGCATCGACGCCGGGCGCATACGCGCCGAGGCCAGGGGAGAGGGGACGGACGTGACAGGCGACGCCTGCAAGAACATGGGGCCGGAAAGCCGGACGAACCAGAAACTGATCGAATGCCTGCAGCGCGATCGCCGCGTGGAAGTCAATGTCGTAGCGGCGCGTTGATCGGCCGCGCC
>CAZCGD010000143.1:0-14881 GCA_964498105.1 uncultured Streptomycetaceae bacterium | reverse complement strand
TCCGGGTCGGCGAGTTGCGGCCGGCCCTCCAGCACCGCCTTGTGCCACCACGGCCGGCGCTCCAGGTCGCGCACGCGGTGCTTCGGCAGCGGCACGTCCTTCGGGTCGTACATCAGGCTCCACGGCTCGGGACAGTCGAACGGATGGTGCGGATCGGCAAACGACACCCACGCGCAAAACGGCTGGACCGACTTCGCCTGGCCGGAAAGCCAGTTGATCGCGCGGTCGCCCACCCAGGTGCTCAAATGCCAGGCGGCGGGAAGCCCCGAATACCAGGTCTGCGCCGCGCCGGTGCCGGGGCGCGTTTCCGACGCCCAGAGCTTCAAGCCCTCCTCGCTCTCGCCGCGCGAGAGGAGCCAGCGCTCGTAGTGCCCCATCGGCGGCCGGTCGAGCGGACGCGTGCGGTGCATGTGGCCCAATACCGACAGCTCGACGTGCTGGAAGCCCATGTACGGCCCGGTCCAGCCGGGACCGTACTGCGCCTGGCTGAAACGGCATTCCGGCGAGCCCGTAGCCTGGAACGTCGCCTTGGTCGCGAAATGGGCCTTGCCCAGGAACGCGGTCTGATAGCCGGCGCGGGCGAGGGTGCCGGCAAATCCGTCAGCGCCGATCCGCGCATCGAGATCGACGCCGTTATCCCACACGCCGTGCGTGAGCGGAAGCAATCCGGTCAGTATCGACGCGCGCGAGGGCTGGCACACGAGGTTCGGCGTGATACAAGCCGAGAACCTTGTGCCCCGGCGCGCGAGCATATCGAGATGCGGCGTGCGGATGTGCGGGTTCTCGAAGCCATTGCAGTCCGCGCGCTGCTGATCGGATGTTATGAGGATGATATTGGGATGCTTCGAACTCATACGATCTCCCTCGATCTGGAAAAGTCTCGAGCGCCGTGCATCAGCCAAACATCCGGAAGGGCCACGCGTATCGGCGCGGATTATTTCTCAGCAAGCCCGGCCTCCTTGGCAGCTTTCGCCCAGATGCGAGTTTCAACGCCCATGCGCTGCGCCATCTCCCCAGGCGATCCGCCCACCACATCCAGTCCCGCATCAAACAATCGCTGCGCGATCTTCTGATCCGAGAGCGCCTTGTTGAAGGCGGCCGAGAGCCGGGCCACTGCCTCGTCCGGAACGCCCTTGGGCATAACCGCGCCGAACCACTGTGACATATCCATGTCGGGAAATCCCAATTCGGCAAGCGTCGGCACGTCGGGAAGCGCTTTGGCGCGCGCTTTGGACGTCACCGCGATCAGCCTGATCCTGCCCGCCTTCGCCTGCGGCACGAGGGGCGCGGAGCCGAGCACTGCGACCGGCACTTGCCCGCTCACCAGGTCCACAACCGCCTGACCGCCGCCCTTGTACGGGATGCCCACCATCTTCACCTTGGCCATCTGCAAGAACACGCCGGCGGCAACGGCCTGGGTGCCGGTAGCGGATGACAACGCATATGAGATTTCCCCTGGCCGGGCCCTGGCCGCCTTCAAAAGGTCGGCGATTGAATTCCACCCGGGTGCGGGATGCACCGCGATCACGATTGGCTGGTTGGTCAGGATCGTGACCGGGCGCAGATCACGTTCGGACCGGTAGGACAGCGATGGTCTCAACACCGGCTGGTAAAAGGACGAGTCGGACCCGATGACGATGGTGTATCCATCCGCGGCGCCGCGGATGAGCGTCTCGATGGCGATGCTGCCCGCGCCTCCGGGCCTGTTCTCGATAACTACCGCCTGCCCGAGCTCCTTCGACACGATTTCGCTCACCATCCGCGCGGATACGTCGGTGGTCCCGCCTGGCGCAAAACCGACCAGCACGCGAATCGGCCGCGCCGGCCATCCCTGCGCGAACGCCGCGGAACACAGTCCGCAAACCAACACAGCGAGAGCGAATTTTTTCATCGCGCTTCCTCCTTCCGAAGCCATTATCGCAGAAAGGCCGCCGGCGTCGTGCTAGGATGCAGGCCAACCCCCTCGCCACTTTGGCCGCATGGCGCAACAACGAAAACCACCTCCGCCCAATATTGTTCTGATCCTCGCCGACAACCTCGGCTGGGGCGAGCTGGGCTGCTACGGGGGCGGCGTGCTGCGCGGCGCGCCGACGCCACGCATAGACAAACTGGCGTCGGAAGGATTGCGGCTCACCAATTTTAACGTCGAGAGCGACTGCGTGCCGACGCGTTCCGCCTTGATGACGGGCCGGCACCCGATCCGCACCGGGGCGATCCAATCGGTTCCCGCCGGGCTGCCGCAGGGCATCATTCCGTGGGAGATCACGCTCGCGCAATTGATCTCCGGGCGGGGCTATGCGACCGCATGCTACGGCAAGTGGCACCTGGGCGACCGCGAGGGACGCTATCCCAAGGACCGCGGTTTCGACGAGTGGTACGGCATCCCGCGCACCACCAACGAGAGCATGTTCACGAGTTCGCCCGGCTATGACTCCGAGGCCGTTCCCCTGCCCTACGTCATGGAAGGCCGCAGGGGCAGGCGCGCGAAGAACGTTGCGATTTACGACCTGCAGATGCGCCGCCGCATCGACTCGGATCTTGTCAGCCGGACCCGGGACTTCATGCGCAGGAAGGTGAGAGCCCGGAAGCCTTTTTTCGCGTACGTGCCGCTGACGCAACTACATTACCCGACGATTCCGCACCGCAATTTCATCGGCAAGACCGGCGCGGGCGATTTTGCCGACTCAATGGCGGAAATGGATCACCGCGTCGGACAGATCCTTGATGAAATGGATTCATTAAAGATTACCAGCGACTCGCTGGTAATCTTCGCGAGCGACAACGGCCCCGAGTTCCGCCGGCCCTGGCGTGGAACGGCCGGGCCCTGGTCCGGCACCTACCATACTTCGATGGAAGGCGCGCTCCGCGCCCCTTTCATGATCCGCTGGCCGGGCCAGGTCCCGGCGGGGCGCGTATCGAACGAAATCGTTCAGGTCACCGACCTCTATCCGACGCTCGCGCGCGTCGTCGCCGCGAAACTTCCGGCGGACCGGCCGATCGACGGGGTTGACCAGCTCGATTTCTTACGCGGCAGACAACCGAAATCAAACCGCGAGGGCTTCGTCTATTACATCAAGCAGGAGCTGCGCGCCGCCAAGTGGCGCGACTGGAAGATGCATGTCGTGTGGGAGCCCGAGCCCAATTTGGGGCCCAACCACCTCGAGACGCCGTGGATCTTCAACGTCGTGCAGGATCCCAAGGAGGAAACCGACATCGGCAATCAGCACAGTTGGGTGCGCCGGCCGCTGCGCGTGCTGATCCACGAATTCCAGGAAAGCCTGAAGGCCCACCCGCCGATTCCGCCCGGCGCGCCGGACGACTACACACCGGCCCCAAAGAAACAGACCAAGCGCCAAGACGCCAAGAAGAACAAGAATTGAGGCGCAGACAAAAGCAGACAATCAGAAGTAGGCGCCCTTCTTCACCCCCTCGACCCTCGTCCCTCTATTGCCGTATGCCGAGCGCGGTGACCAGCTTGTTGTAGAGTTCGTACTGCTCGCGGACGTACTGCTCGGTCGCTGCCGGCGAGCGGATTGCAGGAACGCCGCCGATCCGGGCGTTGCCGGCCTGCCAGTCCGGGTCTTTCGCGAGCCGCGCGAACACTTCGGTCCAGCGGCTGACGATCGCCTTGGGCAACTTTCCCGGACCCATGAGCGCCGTCCAGCCGACGATCTTCTCCATGTCCGGGTAGCCCGCCTCGCGCGCGCTCGGCACGTCGGGCAGGTCCGCGATCCGCACCGGCGAGACGAACAGCACGCGCAGCCTGCCCGCTTTCGCCATCGGGATCACGGTGGGCGCGTTGTTGCACGCGAAATTCACCTCACCGCCGAGCACGGCGGTGGTGACCTCTCCTCCGCTCTTGTAATGAATGCCGGCCGCGTGGTCCTTGGTCAGTCCGGCGAGCGTCATCAGGTACTGCGCAGCCATATTCTGGCTGGTGGCGACGCCGGCGGTCGAAAAATTGAGCTTGCCGGGATTGCGGCGGATCTCGCCGATCAGATCGGCAGCGGACTTGTGCGGCGAGTCGCTTCTCACGAAGCAGACATACGGGTTCAACTCGATCATCGAGATCATCGTGAACTCGTTCCATTTGTACGGCAGCTTCGATTCGAGCGCGGGCAGGATGGCGTGTGTCGCGATGCGCCCAACGAGCAGCGTGTAGCCGTCCGGGGCGGCGTTCCTCACAAATGTCGCGCCGATCGCGCCCGAGGCGCCGACGCGGTTGACCGCCACGATTGGCGTGTTGTTGAGATACTTCGAGGCGGCCTGCGCGACATTGCGGCCGGAAAGGTCCGAATCGCCGCCCGCCGCAAACGGAATCACGAATTGAATCGGCCTCGTCGGGTAGCCCTGGGCCGCGACATGCGTCGCAGCGAACGCTATCGCGCCCGCCAGAATCGTGAATCTCATGCTGGCCCTCCCTCTCCGGTCAGTACAAAAGCGCGGGCGCGTCTAACGCCTTCCGCTACTCATCCCTCATCCCTCGACCCTCTTCCCTCAGCGATAGAGCCCCTGCTTCTCCAGCCAGCCCTGGATCACGCCCGCGACCTGGTCGCTGTTCTTGTCCATCATGATCATGTGGGAGTTACCGCGGATGCCGATCTTCGGCAGGTCGATGACATCATAGCGGCCGCCGGCGGCGCGCACCCGCTCGAGAAACTTGAGCTGATTGCCCCGGATGGTTGGCCAGCGCGCATCCTGCTCGATGTAATCGCCATACAAAGCCAGCATCGGGACGTTCTTCAACCGGTCCACGAGCTTGGGATCGCCGAGTCCGGCGGGCTCGACCAGTACCAGCGCCTTCACCTTGTCGGGACGCGCCTGCGCCACCTTCTGGCCGAACTGGCCCGATTGCGAATGAATCAGGACCACGCACGGGCACACCTTGTCCACCAGCTCGATATAAGCGGCGATGATGGCGTTGTCGGTGGTGGTCCAGCGCGGCACGCCCTGCTTCGTGAAGTTGTCGTAACCCTCGGCCGGGAACTGGCTGCCGGGCATCAGTTTCATTTTCGACGGGTCCTTGTTGTAGGAACCGGGCCCGGCCCCGATGCGAAAGCGCTCGAACGGGCTTTCTTTCGTCAGGAATGCCGGCTCGCCCTTGAAAACGTCCGGATACATGGCCCAGCCGGAGCGCCCGCGCTCGACCGCGTCGGAGTTGTAGACCGCCCAGCCCTTCTTGATGAAGTAGTTGAGCCAGCCTTCCCGGCCATCGGGTGTGGTCTCGTAAGTCACGCCGCTCAAGCCCCCGCCGTGCCACATCAGCAGCGGCAGTGCGCCGCGCCGGTTCTGCGGGATAAAGTACTGCACATACATCTGCTCGACCTGGTAGACGCCGTTGGGGTCCACCTTGGCCGGCACGCCGCCGGGCGTGAACACGACCTCCTTCACCGGCTTGCCCGAGATCACGACCTCGCGGCCGCCGACGTGGAACGAGCCCATCTCCTTGAGCGCAATCGGCGCCTGGGCGCAGGCCGCAAGAGAGCCGATCACGAACAACGAGGAACACAGCATGGATTGAGTCATCGAAATATCCTCCAATAAAGCAAATGGGACACCATAAGAGGTCGAATCACGATTCACGATTCACGCTTTTCGGCTAACTGCGCCAGGGCCGCAAGAACGCCATCCGGTCCATCGACTGGACGGCCAGCTGCCGCACCGTTTTCTTGTGCAGCACGTGCAGCACGACCGTGGACCCGGCTTCCCCGCTCGCCCACAACCTCCGGTAGAACTCGCCCTGGCGCCCGACCGCCTCCCCGCCCACGCCGAGGATGATGTCGCCGCGCGTGAGTCCCGCCAGCGCCGCCGGCGACTCGGGCAGCACGCGGGTCACCACCACGTGGCCCTGGATTTCCTCGGAGTAAACCCCTAGCCACGGGCGCGCCGGCTCGCGCCGGTGCCCGATCGCCAGCAAGTCCTCCAGCAGCGGCTTCAGCAGATCGATCGGCACGAACATATTGCCGGGAAAGGCGGCCCCGACTTCGAGCGCGTCGCTTACCCACAGCGAGCCGATCCCCACCAGCCTGCCTTCGGCGTCGAGCAGCGCAGCGCCGCTGTGCTCGAAGCGTGGTGGCGCGACGAAGATGCCGCCGTCGATCATGTATTCCCACCAGCCGGTAAAACGGCGCCGCGACACCACGCACGCACGCGACACGCCGCCCGCGCCGCCGTGGGCAGCCACCAGCACCGTCGCAAGTTCCCGCACGTCCGTCGAGGACCCCATCTCGACCGGGCGGCAATCGATGCCGGCGCGCAGAACCCCGAAGCCCGTGGCGTGGTCGTAGCCGACCACGGCCGCCGGGTACACGCGCCCGTCGCCGGCGATGACCAGAACGGAGTCCGCTTCCAGCATCAGGTAGCCGATAGTGACGATCAGCCCCTTTTCGCCGAACACCACGCCGGTGCCTTCGCGCTCGGCGCCGAGGTTTTCGGCCGTGCGCGCGTTCGGCACTGCCTTGATGGAAAGCTTCACCACGCCTTCGAGCGGCACGTTGTCGGCGCGCAGGTCCGGGACAGCGACGTGCGCGGCGCGCCAGGCGGAAAGGGCAGCGGTGAAAAAAGAGACGGTCACGGTTTTTGTGCGTCTGAACCCGGCCGCGTGTTGAACGGCTACTATCTTGTCCGTTCGAACACGCGGAGTTAAACCGGCGCTCTGCGTCCGGATTTAACTACTAATGGTATCGGGGCGAACGCCGCGCGGCAACGGGGAGGGTGTAGGGAGGAACAACTTCAAGCAGCTGGTCCGACTTTGGCATCCGACGGGCTGCCAGGAATTAAAAAGGGGGCGGCGCCCCCTTTTTTCAGGCGATCGCCCGGTAACGGACGCCGATGATCTCGATTTCAGCCTCGCCAGCCGGGGTAGCCAGCGTCACGATGTCGCCGGAGCGCCGCTTGAGCAGCGCCCGGGCGATGGGCGAGAGCCAGCTCACTTGGCCGCGCTTGGTGTCCACTTCATCCACGCCCACGATGGTGACGATGCGCTCGTCTTTTCCGCCCCGCACATAAGCATAGGTGACGGTCGCGCCGAAATAGATCTGGTCGGATTCACCGCGCTTCGCCGGATCCACCAGTTCCACGCTGTCGAGGCGCTTGTTGAGGTAGTGAATGCGGCGGTCGATCTCGCGCAACCGCTTCTTGCCGTAGATGTAGTCGCCGTTCTCGGAGCGGTCGCCGTTGGAGGCGGCCCAGGAAATCGTCTTGACCAACTCGGGGCGCTCGCTGTCGAGGAGTTTGATCAGCTCGGTCTTCAGGCGCGAGTAACCCTGCGGCGTGATGTAGTTTTTTACTTCCTGCGCCGCGTGTTCCACCGCGCCGCCGCCGCGTCCGTGGCCATTCCGGCCGTTGCCATTGCCGTTGCGGCCGTTCCCGTTCCGGGCTTGGCCATTGCGACCGTTGCGGCTGCGCGAGACTACTACTTTCTTTGTCATGATCGGAACCATGCACATCAAGCGGGGGGAGCCTCATATTATAGCAAAAACAATGTATTACTGGCGATACCTATGATGCGGCGCGAAAGGTGTCCGCCAACCCCTTCGTTTTGGTTGTTGCTGCCGATTTCATAATGTAAAATCGGCCGCCAAACCTTGAGTAACCCCCTGCCGTGGCACAAAAAAAAGAAGCCAAGTCGTCGATCCAGGTCATCGAACGCATGATGAGCCTGCTGGGGGCTCTCGCCCGGCACGCAACGCCCGTCAACCTGAAGCAGCTCGCCACCGAGACCCGCCTGCACCCGTCCACCGCCCACCGCATCCTCTCGGTCATGGTGGACAACCGCCTGGTGGACCGTATCGAGCCCGGCACCTACCGCCTGGGCATCCGACTGCTCGAGCTGGGCAACCTGGTGAAATCGCGCATCAGCGTGCGCCAGGAAGCCCTGCCCCACATGCAGGATCTTCACCAGGCCCTGGGCGAAACAGTCAATCTCTCGGTACGGCACGATGACGAGGTGATCTACATCGAGCGCACCGCCGGCAGCAATTCAATGATGCGGGTGGTGCAGATCATCGGTGCGCGCGCGCCGCTGCACATCACCGCCGTGGGCAAGCTTTTTCTCGCCGAGGACGGCGCGGGAAAGTGCGCCGATTACGTGCGGCGCACCGGCCTCCCCCGCTTCACCGATAACACCCTGACCGACGCCGATACCCTGGTGAAGGAACTGGAGAAGATCCGCAGCCAGGGCTACGCCTTCGACAGCGAAGAGGCCGAGAAGGGCGTCTCGTGCATCGGTGCCGGCATCTACAACGACGACGGCCGGCTGGTTGCCGGCCTGTCCGTTTCAGCTCCTTCCGACCGGCTTAACAGGACCTGGGCCACCCAGGTGCGCCAGACCGCCGAGAAGATCTCGAGGGCCATTGGCCATCAACAGCAGTAACTGCGTGAATCGTGATTCGTGAATGGTGAATCGAGGTCCTGCGCCAGGAGCGCGACCCCGGCCCGGGAAAGAAGGAAGCGCACCATGAAGTCGATTCACGAATCACGATTCACGATTCACGCCTTTTTGCCATGCTAGACCAGCCCCTCGTTTTCCTGGACGTCGAAACGACCGGCACCAACGCGGTTTACGACCGCATCACCGAGGTAGGCCTGGTCGAGGTGGAGCGCGGCCGTGTCGTGAGTGAGTGGTCGGCCCTGGTGAACCCCGGCGTGAGAATCCCGTCAGTGATCCAGGCCATGACCGGGATCACGGACGACATGGTGGCGCTCGCCCCCGGCTTTGGGGAAATCGCGCCGCAGTTGCTGGCGCGGCTCGAAGGCAAGCTCCTCGTTGCGCACAACGCGCGCTTCGACTACGGCTTTCTCAGGAACGAATTCCGGCGGGCCGGCCTGCGCTACACGAGCCGCGTGCTGTGCACGGTCAAGCTCTCGCGCAAGCTCCACCCGCAGGAATCGCGCCACGGCCTGGACGCGCTGATGGCGCGCCATGGCATCGCGTGCGACGCGCGCCACCGCGCGCTGGGCGATGCCCGCGTGCTGTGGGAACTGGTCAAGTATTGGCGGCAGGCAACAGGCCCGGCGCGCATCGCCGCCGTGGTGGAAAGCCTGGTGAAAGCACCCGCGGTGCCCGCCGGGCTGCCCGATGGCGCTCTCGAGGACATCCCGGAGGCGCCGGGCGTTTATCTCTTTTATGGCGAAAACGAGGCCGTGCTGTACGTGGGCAAGAGCATCAACCTGCGCGCGCGGGTGATGGCGCACTTCGCGGGCGACCACCGCGACGCCAAGGACATGAAGATCGCGCAGCAGGTGAAGCGCGTGGACTGGATCGAGACCGGCGGGGAACTGGCCGCCCTGATCAAGGAGGCGCGGCTGGTAAAGGACCTCGCGCCGGTTTACAACCGGCGGCTGCGGCGCTCGACCGAATTGTGCGCCTGGCACTGGCGGGCGGAGGACGCGGCTGCCGCCCCGCGCCTGGTGACGGCGCGCGAGATCGGAGAAGCCGGATTCAACGATCTCTACGGCCTGTTTCGCGCGCGGGCCGCGGCGCTGGAGGCCTTGCGCGAGATCGCCGCTGCGCATCATCTGTGCTCCATCCTGCTCGGCCTTGAAAAAGGCAAGGGACCCTGCTTCGCCCACCAGTTGAAGCGTTGCCGCGGCGCCTGCGTCGGCAAGGAAAGCCCTGTCTCTCACGGCCTGCGCCTTGGCGCTGCGCTGGCCGGGTCGCGGATGCGGCCGTGGCCGTTCAAGGGACGCATCGGGGTGCGGGAAAACCGCTCGCCGGCGCTGATCGTGCTCGACCGCTGGTGCTACCTTGGCACCGCCGGATCGGAGATAGAGCTCGAGGAACTTGGGGAACAGCGCGCGCAACCCGTTTTCGATCTCGATACTTACAAGATACTCTCCCGCTTCTTCGGGAGTTCGCGCGGGAATTACGAAGTGGTCGAGCTTGCTGCCTGAAAAACCGTCAATCGTGATTCGTGAATCGTGAATCGATCCGCGTAGCGCAATGGGCGGGGTAGAATATCTGCACAGTAAAATTCCGGGGGATTAACGCCATGATCGTCATTCGCTGCCTGTTGACGCTCGCTTGCTCGACGATCCTGCTGCCGTCGTTCGTGCTGGCGCAGACATATCCTGCGAAGCCGCTGCGCATGATCATCCCGTTTCCGCCCGGCGGCCCGACCGACCTCATGGGCCGCATGGCGTCCGATCGCCTGTCCAGGAGCCTCGGCGTGCAGGTGATCCCCGACAACCGTGGCGGCGCGGGCGGCAACATCGGCTTCGAGTTGTGCGCCAAATCACCGGCGGACGGCTACACCGTGTGCATGATGACCGTGGCGCAAAGCATCTCTCCCGGCATCTACCGCAAGCTCGGCTACGACCTGGCGAAGGATTTCAGCTTTGTCACGTTGATGGCGACGCTTCCCAGCATGCTCACGACCCACCCTTCTTTCCCGGCAAGGAACGTGAAGGAAGTAATCGCGATCGCCAAGTCGCGTCCGGGCCAGATCATTTACTCCTCCACCGGCAACGGAACGAGCCCCCACATGCTGATGGAGATGTTCAAGTACATGGCGGGGGTGGACATGGTGCACGTTCCGTACAAGGGCCAGGCGCAGTCGGTGATCGACCAGATCTCCGGCCAGATTCAGCTCGCCTTCAATACCGCGGTCACCGTGCTGCCGCATGTCAAGGAGAAGAAGTTGAAGCCGATCGCGATCTCGACCAGGGGGCGGTTTCCGCCCATGCCCGACCTGCAGACGGTGGAGGAAGGCGGCGTGAAAGGCTACAACGGCAGCTCGTGGCAAGGCGTGGTAATGCCCGCCGGCACGCCGCGCGAGATCGTCGCCAGGGTCTATCAGGAACTGGCGACGATGCTCAAGGCTGCCGACACGCGGGAGAAATTCCTCGCGCAAGGCGCTCTCGCCTCTGGCATGCCGCCGGAAGAGTTTGCCGCTTTCGTCCGGCGCGAAACCGATAAATGGGGCAAGGTCGCCAAGGCCGCCAAGGTCCAGGTGGACTGAGCGGTTCGTGAGGCAGGAGGCGTAAGGCGTGAGCCAGGACTCGAAACCCGGAACTCGGAACCCGGAACGCGAAGTTCAAGCGCGGGTCGATCTCGCAGCCGCGCTTCGCTGGGCCGACCGGCTCGGCCTCGGCGAGGGCATCTGCAATCACTTCAGCCTCGAGATTCCGGGGCGCCCCGGCCATTTCCTGATCAACCCCCAGGGACTGCACTGGTCGGAGGTGACGCCGGGAGACCTCGTCGTCGTGGATGCCGGCGGCCGGAAGGTCGAGGGCCGCTACAACGTCGAGCCGACCGCGTTCTTCATCCACGGCGCGATGCACCGCTCCAAGCCTTCGGCGAAATGCGTGCTGCACACCCATATGCCGTACGCCACCACGCTTACCGTCGTGCACGGCGGCCGACTGGAGTGGGCGAGCCAGAATTCGCTCAAGTTTCACGGCCGCGTTGCCTACGACGACAACTACAACGGGCTCGCGCTGGACGAAGCAGAGGGCAGCCGCATGTGCGCTCAAGCAAGAGAAGCCGACGTGCTGTTCCTCGCCAACCACGGCGTCATCGTGTGCGGGCCAACGGTCGCGCTTGCTTTCGACGACCTCTATTACCTGGAGCGCGCCTGCATGCTGCAGGTGCTGGCCATGGGGACCGGCAAGCCGCTGCGCATCGTTCCGGAACGCATAGCGGGCCTGACCGGCGAGCAAATGGCGCAGGACGGCGAGCAGACCGAACTGCACTTCGCGGCAATCAAGCGGATGCTGGACCGCGACCAGCCCGGATGGTCGCGCCTTGAGTGAGGGATGAGGGCGGAGGGATGAGGAATTTACAGACTATGGCGGGCAGATTGCTATGACTTCCAGCTGACGGCCGCCAATTTCAGGGTCGAATCACGACCCACGAATCACGAATCACGAATCACGTATTTGAAAGGTTTGCGGACGCCTGTCCGCAATCCTTAGTGGACGACGAGCGGCTGGTTGAGCAGGACGTCGAAGCCGTCGAGAAAGTCATCCACGCGTTCGACAGACGCCTCTTCGGCGGCGGCCGCCTGCAGCGATTGCTGGAACCGGTCCGCAACGTCACCCTGGAAGAACGTCCCGCGCTGGCTGCGCTTGTCCACCAGCTCGTAGCCGTGCTGCGCGGGGTATTCCACCACGTAGTAGCTGTCGCTGCTGTAGATGATGTTCATCTTCATCTCCGCCACACAACCAAAGACAACGTTCGCCCTCATATCAGGTTGACATTGTCAGGGCGCTTTGGTTCAAGCACCATGACCGAAGTCACCAAGTCATGAAATGGGGGCGCGAACGGTCGTTTTCAAGGAACGGGCGGGCGCACCCTTCGGCGGGAGTGAGGCGTAATGCTCTAGGCGCGAGGAAACATTAGTACTAGCCGCTTCCTCCTGTCCCCTCAATCTCTACTCCTCACGGTGTTCCGGCGCAGCTGGCTCAGAGCGATGCCGGCGAGGATCAGAAGCAGGCCGGCGTAGGCGTTGGCGCCAGGCTGCTCGCCCAGCAGCGTCACCCCGAAGAAGGTGGCGACGACCGGGATGCAGTAATTGATGAGCGACATGAAGGTGGGGCCCGCCGAGCCGATCAGCTTCAAATGCACCAGGGTCGCGATCGCCGTCGGCCCGATGCCGATCCAGAGCAGGACCCAGACCGCATCCGCGGACGGGGAAAGCCGCCACGGCTGGTCCACCACCAGCGCGACCGGCACGCTCACCGCCGCGGCCGCCGCGATGATGGCGGCGGAGGCGACCATGACGTCGCCTTTGAGCATCACGCGGATCATGATGCCGTTCACGGCGTAGCAGAGCGCGCCGGCCAGCACCGAAAGCTGTGCCAGGACCTGCAGCGGCGAGCCGCCCAGGCCGGCGAGCGCAGCCGGCCCCATCAGCGCGACGATCCCTACGAAGCCGAGCAGGAATCCCGCGACGCGGTTGCGGGTCATGCTTTCGCCAGTCACGAAGAAATGCGCGAGCAGCAGGGTCGCCAGCGGCATGATCGCCATCAGGATGCCGGCGAGCGCGCTGTCGATGGACGTCTGGCCGGTGGTGATGAACCAGAACGGCAGGCAGTTGCCGACGATCGCCAGCACGAGGTACGGCAGCCAGGCGCGCCCGAGCGGCGGGAAGGTGTAGCCCAGCGCGCGGACCACCGCGACGAGGATGATGGCGGCGATCGCGAGTCGCGCGGCGACGAGCGTCGCGGGCGGCACCGTCGCCACGCCGAGCTTGATGAACATGAAGTTCGAGCCCCACAGCGCGACGAGCGCGGCAAGCAGGCCCCAGTCCTTCAGCGTACGGGCGGCCACGATGGAGATTCGACGACGCTGTTAGCTGCTTATGGGTGCGAACGGAAGCATACACGAAACGCTACACCGGCCGCCCGGGAAGAGCGTGAGTCGTGATTCGTGAGTCGTGAGTCGATGCAACCGCAGTAATCCCGGCTGCGCGTTAGGATTTGTTAGTGAAAGTCGAATCACAAATCACTATTCACGAATCACGCATTTCTCCGCGGCAGCGGCCGCCTTCAGCGTATCGCGACCGGCGCGACCGTCGAACCCGTCCCGCCCTGCATCTTGAGCGGCTGCATCACGAAAGCGAACTCATGGACGCGCTTTGCCGCGAGCTCGTCGAGCTTGAGATTCTCGAGGAGGTGGATACCGTTCACCACCAGGAAAATCTGATGGCCCGGCAGGCTGATCTCGCGATCGGGGTTCGGCGATACCTCGACCGGCCCGTTGTCCGCGCCGACCAGCATCGGATCCTGTTTCACGAGCCATTCGGCGGCGGCGACGCCGATACCCGGGTTGCCCTTCATGTAGCGCGCGTTCTCCTTGCCCCACAGCCTGCCCCAACCGGTGTTGATGATCACGGCGTCGCCGGGACGCAAAGTCAGGCTTTGCTTCTTCAGCGCCTCCTGCAGGTCCTGCACCGTGATCTCGTAAGTGTCGGGCAGCGTGTCCACCCCCTTCAGTCCGGCGACGTCGATCAGCACGCCGCGCGTCATGAGGGTGCCGACCTTTTCGATGCCGAGCTTGGTAAAGCCGGTGCGCGACGCGATTTCGCTGGTCTTGAAGCAGTTGTAGTGGCTGTCGCCATGGCTCTGGTGGGTGAAGCCGTCGAACTGGGTGCCGACCTGCCCGAGCTCGGTGGTGACGAGTTCTTCGTTGCTGCCGCGCTGGTTCGACTGCGGGTTAATGAAAGTGCGCTTCGTATGCAGATTGAACTGGCGGGTGGCCTGGATCGGCATGCCCGCTCTCAAAACGTGTCCGAGCTCGATGACCTCCCCGGTACGAATCAGCCGCGACGCGGCGAGTACCGAGGCCGGCTTCATGTGGTTGGCCGAACCCCGCTCGTCGCCGGCGCCCCACTTCGAGGGACAGCGTTCGCTCTCCGAAGGTGGCTTCCAGGTCTGGGCGCCGGCGATGGGCGACGCAAGCATCAGGACGGCTGCTGAAGCGGCGATTGCGGCTGCGGTGGTTTTCATGGTCTCCTCCGTTTACGTAGGTTGGTTGCGAAAGGCGTATCGTGTCTTCCAGCGAAGCAACGTCGAGCATATCATCCGGACGAAGACAGGCAATGCGACATTTCTACCAGACAATGATCCGTCATGCGGCGCTGATTCTGTGCGCGGGGCTGACGTGCGCCGCGGCATCGGCGCAACAGTTCCAGGCCGTGCCGCCGCCCGCCCCCGGGCGCAGCGCACTGCCGGTGAAGGCAATATCCGGGCCGGAGCTGCTCTCCGAGCTGCGCAAGGGTGGCCACGTCATCTATTTTCGCCATACTTCCACCGATTTCTCACGCGATGATGTTCGCTCGAAAAGCGATGACGACTGCGACAACCAGCGGCCGTTGACCGACAAGGGGCGCGAGGAAGCGCGGAGTATCGGCGCCGCGTTCAAGGACCTGAAGATACC
>CAZCGD010000142.1:0-5714 GCA_964498105.1 uncultured Streptomycetaceae bacterium | reverse complement strand
AAGCAACCCGCTCAATCGATGTTGGTTTGGGTTTGATCTTGTTAATCCTGTAAATCCTGTCCATCGCTTTTCCGGACGGCTCAAGCAAGAGGCAACGCCGCCGTCGCTGCGCGGGTCCGCGCCGCCTTCGAGCACGCCGTTGGGATGACGCGCGACTAAGTCTGAGCTCGTCCGTAACCCGCCTCCTTCTGGCCACGGATGGCCAGAACGAAGACCGTGTCGAGCCCGTCAATATATCGATATAGCGCGACGTAACCGCGCGCGCGTCGCCCGATCACCAGCTCCCTCAAGCCGGTCCGCACAATCCGACCGATCAGGGGGTTGCGTTCCAGCACGTCAATTGCCCGGATAATGTCTTCGATACGCGATCGCGCGTCCGCCACCTCGTGCTCCAGGAGATGCTGGAGAATGCGGTCGATGTCGTCTGCAACCTCCGGCGCCAACTCGATGCGCGCCATGTCCGGGAGCCTCTAACGCGAAAGCTTTCGCGACTCCGGCCGGGCGACCCGGGCGCCGGCAAGCCGGCGTTTAAGATAGCGGCGCATTTCATTCCACGACACCGTATTGCCGGAAGCGACGATTTCGGCATACCGTCGCTCCGCCGTATCCATGAACTCCACCCGGCGCTCTTCCTGCTCGGCCTTCTCCCTGATCGCCTCCAGGATGAAGCCGTGCGCCGTGGCTCCGGCGCGCTTGGCAACGCGAGCGACGCGCTCCTTGAGATCCTGTGGCAGGCGAATGGTCGTTGTCGACATGGCAAATCTCCCTCCGAACAGGCGTACTGGTTGTAGCACTACTGTAGCACTACTGTAGCACTACTGTAGCACAAGAGTGCTACGCAGTCAGTAAGCAGCGACGACGCCGTCGCTCCGCGGGTCCGCGCCGCCTTCGAGCACGCCGTTGGCGTGGCGCACGATGGCGCCGGCGTGGCCCATGGTCTCGTCGTATTCGCCGAGCACTTCCATCTCGTGCCCGCGGCGGGCGAGGTCGGCGACGACCCCGGTGGAAAAGCGCGATTCGAGCTTCAACGAGTCGCTGGTCTGCCCCCAGGTGCGGCCGAGCAGCCAGCGCGGCGCGGAGACCGCCTGCTGCGGGTCCATGCCGAACGTCACGATGCGCGTGAACACCGCCGCCTGCGTCTGCGGCTGGCCGTCGCCGCCCATGGTGCCGTAGACGATGGTGCGGCCGTCGCGCAGCACCGCCAGCGCGGGGTTGAGCGTGTGAAACGGCTTTCTCCCCGGACGCAGGCTGTTCAAGGCCGCGGGATCGAGCGCGAAGCTGCAGCCGCGGTTCTGCCAGTTGATGCCGGTTTCGTCCAGCACCACGCCGCTGCCGAACTCGTGATAGAGGCTCTGGATCATCGAGACCGCGCGCCCGGCTCCGTCCACGACACCCATCCACACCGTATCGGCCGGCCCCTTGCCCGCGCCCCAGCGCGCGGCCCGGCCGCGATCGACGTTCGCAGCGAGCTCGCGGATTTTTTTGGGCGCGAGCAGCGCCTGCGCGTCAACGGTCATGTAGGCGGGATCGGTCAGGCAATGGTCGCGCACCGCGAACGCCCGCTTGGTCGCTTCCACCGCGAGGTGCACGTAATCCGCGCTCGCGGGGCCGGTTGCCCCGACCTCCAGCGCGTCGAGGATGCCGAGGATGAGCAGGGAAACCATGCCCTGGGTCGGCGGCGGCAGGTTGTAGACCGTGCCGAGCGTGTGCTCGAGCGCGAGCGGCGTCACCAGCTTCGCGCGGTGCCGCCCGAGATCGGCGAGCGTCAGCGGGCTGCCGGTCGCGGCGAGATCGCGCGCGATCGACTGCGCGAGCCTGCCCTGGTAGAAATCGTCGAGCCCGGCGCGCGCGAGGCGCGCGAGCGTCGCTGCCAGGCGCGGCTGCCTGAAGCGGCTGCCCGCGCCGGGCGCCGCGCCGTCCGGCAGGAAAGTGGCCGCGAAGCCGGGCTGGGTATCGAGTTCGCCGCGCCTGGCGGCGGTGGTGTTCGACTGGCTCGCGGTGACCGCGATGCCGTCGCCGGCGTAGTGAATCGCGTCCGCGAGCAGGCGCTTCAACGGCAGCCGGCCGCCCCATTTCCGCGACAGCCTGAACGCGACGTCCCACCCCGAGATGGTGCCGGCGACCGTGTTGGCGGCAACGCCGCCGCGGAACGGAATTGCTTTCGTGATGCCGCGCGCCGCGTACCACTCGATGGAGGCCGCCCGCGCGGCGGAGCCGCAGGCGTCGATGCCGCGCGGGGCGCGGCGCGGCACGTGGACCAGCCAGAACGAGTCGCCCCCGATCGAATTCATGTGCGGATAGACGACGGGAATGGTGGCGGCGGCCGCGATCATGGCCTCGAGCGCGTTACCTCCTTCGCGCAGCACGTCGAGCGCGGACTGCGAGGCCAGCGCGTGCGGCGCGACCGCCATGCCGCGGGTGCTGCGTATGGAATGAATCATGGACCGGTTCGGACAAGCGAAGAAAGGGCCGCGGCCTCGGGGCGCTGCACGAGGAGGAAGTGTAGCCCAATCTCCCCGAGAGCCCGTAACACAATGAAACACACGCTGCGCTGTCACGGTTTTGGCAACGCGGGACCGGCGGCACGGTAAGGCCCCGCAACGGGCATGCACCGAGCCGGTAGCCGCGGGCCAAAACCGCGCCAGCCCGCGAGGGGTTGCGGCCACAATCGCCGCTAGCTTTGTCGCGAGGCTTGCCAATACAGCGAGTATTGGCTGCACCTCGCTTCGCGCTAGCGACGATTCTGGCTCACAACGCACGCGCGTTTCATTGTGTTACGGGCTCTATTCACATGCCCGAAAGTTGCATGGCGCGGCGGGCCGATTTCCGACACAATCCTCCGCACCAGACCGCTCTCCGGACCATGGACGCCCTGCTCAGATTCTCCCGGTTGATCGACCGGATCAACGAGAAGTTCGGCCTCATCGCCAACTGGCTGGTGCTCGCCGCCTGCGTGATCAGCGCGGGCAACGCCCTCATGCGCTACGGCTTCAGCATGAGCTCGAACGCGTGGCTGGAAATCCAGTGGTACCTGTTCGGCGGCATGGTGATGCTCGGCGCCTCCCATACGCTGAAGATGAACGAGCACGTGCGGGTGGACGTGTTCTACAGCCGCTACAGCGAGCGCACGCGGTTGTGGCTCGACCTGGTCGGCGGCATCCTGTTCCTGCTGCCGATGGCGGTCATCATTGGCTGGCTGTCGTGGCCGCTGTTCATCAATTCGTACCTGATCGGCGAAACCTCGGGAAACGCCGGCGGCCTGCTGCGCTGGCCGGTGAAGATCCTGATCCCGCTCGGCTTCCTGCTGCTCGCCCTGCAGGGCGTATCCGAAATCATCAAGCGCGCGGCGGCGCTGACCGGCCGCCTCCGGCTCGACGCGCAGTACGAAAGGCCGCTGCAGTGATCTCCCGCGAGATCATGGGACCGCTGATGTTTGGCGGGCTGATCCTGTTCATGCTGATCGGCTACCCGGTCGCGTTCTCGCTCGCCGCCGTCGGGCTGTTCTTCGGCTTCATCGGCATCGAGATGGGCTTGTTCCACATGAGCTTGCTGCAGGCTCTGCCCGACCGCGTCTTCGGCATCATCTCCAACGAGCTCCTGCTGTCGATACCCTTCTTCACCTTCATGGGCGCCATCCTCGAGCGCTGCGGCCTCGCGGAAGACCTGCTCGAGGGCATGGGCCAGCTGTTCGGGTCGGTGCGCGGCGGCATCGCCTACGCGGTGATCGCCGTCGGCGCGGTGCTCGGCGCGATCACCGGCACCGTGGCGGCCTCGGTCATCGCAATGGGGCTGATCTCGCTGCCGGTCATGATGCGCTACGGCTACAACCCGCGCATCGCGACCGGCGTCATCGCGGCGTCCGGCACCATTACCCAGTTGATCCCGCCGGCGCTGGTGCTGATCGTGCTGGCCGACCAGCTGGGCAAGTCGGTAGGCGACATGTACGCCGGCGCGATCGGGCCCTCGATCGTGCAGATACTGCTGTTCTGCCTGTTCATCTTCCTGGTGTCCGTGTTCCGGCCGCACTACGTGCCGGCGCTGCCGCCCGAAGCGCGCACGCTGAGAGGCTGGCCGCTCGCGCGCAAGATACTGCGGGGCATCGTGCCCTCGCTCGCCCTGATCTTTCTCGTGCTCGGCACCATACTGATGGGACTCGCGACACCGACCGAGGGCGGCGCCATGGGCGCGGTCGGTGCGATTGCGCTCGCCGCAATGCAGCGCCGGCTGACGTGGGGCCTGCTGTGGCAGGGCATGGGCTCGACCATGAGGATCACGGCAATGGTGATCTTCATCCTGATCGGCGCCACCGTGTTCGGGCTGGTGTTCCGCGGCGTGGACGGCGACTTGTGGATCGAGAACATGCTGACCTCGCTGCCGGGGGGTGTAACGGGGTTCCTGGTCGCGGTGAATATCTTCGTGTTCGTGCTCGCGTTTTTCCTCGATTTCTTCGAGATCGCGTTCATCGTCATCCCGCTGCTCGCGCCGGTCGCGGCGAAGCTCGGTATCGATCTCATCTGGTTCGGTGTGCTGTTGGGCGCCAACCTGCAGACCTCCTTCATGCACCCGCCGTTCGGCTTCGCCCTCTTCTACCTGCGCGGCGTCGCGCCGAAGGAAGTGAAAAGCTCGGACATCTACTGGGGCGCGGTGCCGTGGGTCGGCATGCAGCTGATCCTCGTCGCCATCATCATCTTCTGGCCGGGGCTGGTGACGGATTTCATCCCCAAGCCGGCGGCGGCGGACCCGGCCAGGATCGAGTTACAACTGGGAGAGCCGGGCGACGCCCGGGAGGATTCGTCGGCCGAGATCGAGCGGCAGCTCAGGCAGCAGAAATAACCGGGGCGCGGCCCCATCCTACCAGCCGATCACCTTCGGCAGCCACAGCGCGAGCTGCGGGAAGAAGAACACCAGCGCGACGGCGAGCATCTGCATCGCGACGAAGGGCACGACGCCGACATACATGTGACGGGTGGTGATTTCCGGCGGCGCGACGCCACGCAGGAAGAACAGCGCCCAGCCGAAGGGCGGCGTGAGGAACGAAGTCTGCAGCGTGACGCAGATCAGCATGCCGAGCCACACCAGGTCCACGTTCTGCTGCAGGAACACCGGCAGGAACAGCGGCACCGCGATGTAGCTGATCTCGATCCACTCGATGAAGAACCCGAGCACGAAGATCAGCAGGATCAGGAACCAGATGTCGGTGTTGACGCCGCCCGGCAGGAATTCGAACAGCGCGACGATAAGGTCCTCGCCCTTCAACCCGCGGAAGGCGAGCGCGAAGACCTGGGCGCAGATGAGGATGAACATCATCATCGCGGTGATCTTGGTGGTGGTCTGGCAGGTCTCCCGCAGCACCTTGAACGAGAAGCGGCCGGCGAACGAAGTGACCAGTATCGCGCCCAGCGCGCCCATCGAGGCGGCCTCCGTGGGCGCGGCAACCCCGCCGATGATGGAGCCCAGGACAGACATCACCAGCAGCACCGGCGGCACCACCACCTTGAAGAAGCGCACCCACAGCTCGCGGCGCGACACCGCGTCGCGCTCCGCCACCGGGATGGGCGGCACCAGGCCGGGCCTCACCATGCCGACGATCACGATGTAAACGCAATAGATCGCCGCGAGCAGCAGCCCGGGAATAACTGCGGCCGCGAACAGCGTGCCGACCGAGAGCTGCAGGATGTCGGAGAGCAGGATCAGGATCAGGCTCGGCGGGATGA
>CAZCGD010000141.1:0-2508 GCA_964498105.1 uncultured Streptomycetaceae bacterium | reverse complement strand
GGCGGCTTCGAGCGCGTAAGTATTGACGTCGTTCAAGCCCGGCGGAACGATGACCACGCGGTCCACGCCGGCCTCGTCCATCAGCGGCAGCACGCGCTCGAACGTCATCGGTTCCGGCAGCTGCGGCTTGGCGCCCGGATTCCAGGGATAGTCCGGCCCATTGGCCTTCCACAGATGCACCTGCGCATCCACGATCATGCGCTTGCCCGCGGGCTGCGTGGCGCACGCGCCCATTGCCAGCGCCGCCCCGGCGCCCAAGGTCGTTCCAATGAACTTGCGTCGTGTAAACATGGTTTTCTCCTCCCGGTAGTGACGACTGATGAGTGACGACTGACGAGTATGCCTTAGAGCGCGCTTTCTGCCTCGGAAAATGCGCCTCTAAGCGCCAAAACCACCCCTAATTGGTTCGTATTCCTTCCGGGTCAACGTCTTGCGCTGGTCCGACCCCAGAGGACCCGGACATCTCACCTACCTGGCCGATCGCCAGGACGTGCAGATGTCCAAGGACTACGCGTTCGATTTCTACAAGACCGTCAAGCGCATCCACGACGGGACCGATCAGATGAAGGTGATGTCGCAGGCCGCGCAGAAATACAGCTGGGACAACAAGTTCGCGATCTTCCGCACGCTGCTCGATGGCGTGGTCGCGCAATGCGCCGTCGAGATTCAGGGACGCTGGATCGACAAGCTGGCAGGCGTGGACGTGTTCGGTGCGAGCCATTGCCGCGCCGCGTTGATCTACGCCCGTTGGGACGACTGATCGTCCCGGTATCGAAGCGGCGCGCAAGCCGGAGGTGCAATCACGGGAACGCGGGGTCGGACCGCGACAATGCATTGATCTGAATGTATAAGCGTCCGGAAAAGGCTTCGATTTGACGCTTAGAACCGTGTTTTCGGGTGCCAAAGTGCGCGTTTAAGCGACGATCGGCGGGCGCCCCGCTCGCCACCGCGCAGCGAAACGGGCTAGACCGACTTCCCGCTGAGCCTGAACGCGCCCGCTGCGGCGAGCATGCGCGAGTCGTTGGTAAACACCGCCCTCAGCCCATGCTGCTTCGCGCTGACAAGATGAATGGCATCCGCTGTACGGAGCGCGAGCTCCGGCGCAAGGCCCCGAAAAGCGCCCGCCGCCTCAATGACCAGTTCGTGCGTCAGAGGGAGCCAGGTCCACAGCCCGGCCGTGCAGTCGGCGTCGAACTGGTCGAACAGGGCGCGCGCCTCCTCCCTGTTGACCTGCTCCTCGCGGAATTTGCGGTGAAAGACCTGCGCCACCTCGACCCGGCCAACGATACTGCAACAGACCTGTCCCTCGGCCTCGGCCAATGCCTTGACGCGCGCGCTGTCGGGTTCGGTCAGGTAAAACTTGGCGATGTACGCCGAATCGAAGTAAATCACCGACCGTCCCGGTCCTCGGACACGATCCGCGTGCTCTCGATGCCGCGTCCCAGCTTGCCGGAACGCACCAGACGCGCGTATCTTGGCAGCAACTTGCGATCACGGAAAGGATTGAGCGGAAGCCTTGAATCGACCGGTTCGATGCGGGCAACAGGAGCGCCACGCTCCGTCACGATGAGGCCGCCCAGCCGTCTCGCCTCGCGTACGAGCGAGCCGGTTTTCTCGTGCAGCTCGCGTATCGAAATCCGCTTCATGTGTCACATTGTGTCACGAATAATATCCGTTAACAAGCCGCTCAATGCGCCACTTCCTGGGTCGGACCAGCGCAATGCGTTGATCGGAAAAGTAGCGCGTTGACCTCAAACCTCCAGCCGTCGGCGCTACAATTCGCCCATAACAAGGGATGGGACCATGATCAATAGTGCTCTGCGCACGATTTTGCCAATCGCCGGCTGGCCTGAGGAACGCGCCGGCGAGGTCGAGATCACCGGCGGCACCGATCCGATCCTGCCGACGCCATTCCGTATCACCGAGGCCAGCACCGCGACGCTGGCGGCGGTCGGTCTGGCGGTCTCCGATCTGTGGGAATTGCGCACCGGGCGTCGTCAGGGGATCGCGATCGATACTCGCCAGGCGACGGCTTCGCTCCGCAGTGGAAAATACATGGAGCTGAACGGGGTCCCCGTGTCGGACGAGCGCAACACGGTGATGGGCTTCTATCCGGCGAAGAACGGCCGCTGGAGCTATGTCCACGCCAACTTCCCGAACCATCGTGCCGCCGCGCTCAAGGTTCTCGGCGTGCCTGAAAATCGCGAGGCGGTGCGCAAGGCGGTGGCGCAATGGGACGCGCTCGAGCTCGAAGAGGCGATCATCGCCGCGAAGGGCGCCGGCGGCATGGTGCGCACCATGAAAGAGTGGGCGCAGCACCCGCAGGGTGCCGCGGTCGCCACGCTGCCGCTGATGGAGATCGTCAGGATCGGCGACAGCCCGCCGGAACCGCTTCCCAAAGGCGACCGGCCGCTGTCCGGTATCCGGGTGCTCGACCTGACGCGGGTCATCGCCGGGCCGACCTGTGCGCGCACGCTCGCCGAGCACGGCGCCGACGTGCTGAAGATC
>CAZCGD010000140.1:0-40364 GCA_964498105.1 uncultured Streptomycetaceae bacterium | reverse complement strand
CGGAGACAGTTTTCCGCTGGTGCTGTGCGTGATGCGCGGTGCCGTCGTATTCTCCGGACAGTTGCTGCCCCAGCTCCGGTTTCCGCTAGAGTTCGATTATGTGGAGGTGACCCGCTACGGTGCAGCGGCGAAGGGTGGCAGGATTTCCTGGAAAGTGCTGCCTGCCACCCCGGTTGCGGGGCGCGTCGTGCTGGTGCTCGACGACATCCTGGACGAGGGGCATACCCTGGCGGCGGTGCGCGAGAAACTGCTCGCCGACGGGGCGAGCCGCGTCTGCATTGCGGTGCTGACGGACAAGGAGATCGGCCGCGCCAAGCCGGTGAAAGCCGACTTCACGGGCATCAAGCTGCCCAATCGTTACGTTTTCGGCTGCGGCATGGACGCGGGCGGCGCGTGGCGCAACCTGCCGGAGATCTACGCCCTCAGGGAAGGCAAGTGATGCTGGCGATCATCGGTGGCAGCGGCCTCACCCAGCTTGCAAACCTGCAGGTGACGCGGCGCAAGACGGTGCGCACGCCGTACGGCAAGCCTTCCGGGCCGCTGGTTTTCGGCAAACTGCAGGGGCGGGCGGTGGTGTTTCTTGCGCGCCACGGGGCCCATCACACCCTGCCGCCGCACGCGGTGAACTACCGCGCCAACCTGTGGGCGCTCAATGCCCAGAAAGTAAATGACGTCGTAGCGGTGGCCACGGTGGGCGGCATCCGCGCCGGGCTCGCGCCAGGCACGCTGGTGGTGCCGGACCAGATCATCGACTACACGCACGGGCGCCAGTCGAGCTACTCCGGCACCCGCGGGCAGGGCGTGCTGCACGTAGACTTCACGCACCCGTATTGCGAGGCGCTGCGTCAGCGATTGCTCGGATCGGCCGCGGCGGTGGGTGAAGCAGCCGTTGCCGGCGGTACCTACGCCGCAACGCAGGGGCCGCGGCTCGAGACCGCCGCGGAGATCAACCGGATCGAGCGCGACGGCGCCGATATCGTCGGCATGACCGGCATGCCGGAAGCGGCCCTGGCGCGGGAGATCGGGCTCTGCTATGCGGCAATCGCGGTGGTGGTCAACCACGCGGCGGGTCGCGGCGCGAGCACGCAGGGCATCCGGTTGCAGGACGCCGAGGCGATTACGAAGCGCACCATGGCCCGCGTTCTAAAGATCCTCGACCGCTTGGCAGTGAGCGATGGCGGTTAGGGCGGTGCTGCGCATGGGCGACCCGCGCCTGCTCGAGGCGTCGCGCCCGGTCGAGCGGCTCGACACGCCGGAACTGCACGTGCTGATCGCCGACTTGCACGACACCATGGAGGCACTCGACGGCGCGGGACTGGCGGCGCCCCAGATCGGCGTGCTGTTGCAGGCGGTGATCTTCGGTGTGAAGCGCAATCCCCGGTATCCCGACGCAGAGGAGGTTCCGTACACCGTGCTGATCAACCCGGTGCTGACCGCGACGGGAACGGAAATAGAGGAGGGCTGGGAGGGGTGCCTCAGCGTTCCCGGCATGCGCGGGCTGGTGCCGCGCTACCGGCAGCTCCGCTACCAGGGGTTCGACCAGTACGGGGGCGCGATCGACCGCACCGTGAGCGATTTCCACGCCCGGGTAGTGCAGCACGAATGCGATCATCTCCTGGGCATCCTCTACCCGATGCGCATCCGCGACCTGCGCAACTTCGGCTTCAACGAGGAATTGTTTCCGGGGCAGGAACTGCAAGATGAATGACGTTCCAGGTTCAATGTTCCAAGTTCCAAGTTCAAAGTTCGAAACCGGAACCCACGAATCACAACCCACCCCAACCTGGAACCTGGAACCTGGAACCTTGAACCTGGAACCTGGAACCCGGAACCCGGAACCCGGAACCCGGAACCCGGAACCCGAAACTAGGCGGTTCGCAGTTGTTCGACGAGCTCGCTCTCGAGGCGCACCACCGTCTTGGCGTTCTTGAGCGCCGCGCCGGCGATGATGAACACGTCCTCGGCGCGCGCCCCCAGCGTATTGATCTTGGCGGTGTGCAGATTCACGTCGTAGACGGTCAGCACGCGGGCGATCCGCGACAGCACCCCGGGGCGATCGCCGGCGATGACCGAGAGCACCCATGAAGTGCCTTTCTCGTCGGGCTGGATGTTGACCTCCGGTGAGATCGGGAAATGCCGCAGTTGGCGAGACAAGCGCGGCTTCGTCAGCGGCGGCAGCGGCGTCTTGCGCAGCAGTTGCTCGGCGAGGTCGTGTTCGATCAACCCGATCACATCGCGGTACTGCGGGCGGCGATTGTCCGGATCCTGTACCTGGAAGCTGTCGAGCGCGTAGCCGTGGCGGGTAGTGAAGATCTTGGCTTCAAAGATGTTGTAGCTGATGCGCTCGAAGAAACTGCAGATGCGCGCGAACAACTCTTTCTGGTCGGGCACGTAGATCATCACCTGCAGACCTTCCCCGGCGGGCGACAGGCGCGCCTTGACCACCGGTTCCTGCGTCTCGACGCGGTAGTAGAGCATGCGGGAATGCCAGGAGATTTCCTGGGGCTCGTGGCGCAGGAAGTAGGCGTCCTCCAGCTGGGACCACAGTTTGTTCTCCGCGTCCACCGGCACCGCGTAGAGCCGCAGCTTGGCACGGGCCTCGTCCTGGCGTGCCTGCAGGCTGCTGGCGAGTGAAACAGCGGCGCCGGTCAACAGCTTTCGCGTCGAGCGGAACAGGTCCTCCAGCAGCTTTGCCTTCCAGGCGTTCCATACCTTGGGGCTGGTGCCGCGGATATCGGCGACCGTCAGCAGGTAGAGCGAGTCGAGGTGGCGTTGGTCGCCGACGCGCTCCGCGAATGCCCGCACTACCGCCGGCTCGGCGATATCCTGTTTCTGGGCGGTGGCGGACATCACCAGGTGGTTCTCGACCAGCCAGGCGACCAGCTCCGCATCTTCCCGGGTCAGGCCGTGGTCGCGGCAGAAGCTGCGCGCATCCACCGCCCCCAGCTGGGAATGATCGCCGCCGCGCCCCTTGGCGATGTCGTGAAAAAGCGCCGCGAGGTACAGCACTTCGGGGCGCTCGAAGCCGCTCATCAGCCGCGTGCACAAGGGGAACTCGTGCGCCAGTTCCGGCACCGCGAACCGCCGCACGTTGCGCAGCACCTTCAGGATGTGCTCGTCCACCGTGTAGACGTGGTAGAGATCGTGCTGCATCTGGCCGACGATGCGCCCGAATACGGGCAGGTAGCGGCCGAGAACGCCGTACTGGTTCATGCGCCGCAGCAGGCGCGCCACCCGCTCCGGGCTGCGCAGCAGCTGCATGAACTGCTCGCGGTTGCGCGGGTCCTTGCGGAATGCCGGGTTGATCAGGCGGCGCGCGCGCCACAACGCGCGCAGGGTGGGGGCGCTGACGCCCTTGATCTCGGGATGCCGCTGCAGCAGGAGAAAGCTCTCGAGCAGCGCGGACGGCTGGCGCTCGAACAGCCGCTCGTCGCATGCCGCCAGCAGCTCGTCCCGGGTACCGAAGCGCTCGTTGATCGCGTGATATTCCTTGTCGCGCGGCGGCGTGATGCGCGCGTCCAGGTTCTGCAGCACGATGGTGGCGATATGCGATACCGCCTTGGCGCTGCGGTAGTAGCGCTGCATCAACTGTTCGCTCGCCAGCCGGTGCGGCCGGTCGTGCAGCCCGAAGGCCCGCGCCAGCGGGGTCTGATAGTCGAACAGCAGGCGGTCCTCACGCCGGCCGGCGCAGTAGTGCAGCCGGATGCGCAGCGACTGGAGGAACTGCTCGTGCTGCTGTATTTCGCGTGCCTCGGAAGCGGTAATCACGCCGCGGCGCGTCAACTCGCTCCAGCTCTTGCCGATGCCCGCCGCGCGCGCGATCCACAGCACGGTCTGCAGGTCGCGCAGGCCGCCGGCGCTTTCCTTGATATTGGGCTCGAGGTTGGTTTCCGCATAGCGCAGGTGGCGCTGCTGCTGTTCCAGCAGCTTCGCCTGCTGAAACGCCGCGGGATCGAGCGCATCGCTTGCGCGCCTGACGAAGCGCGAGTAGAGGACGCCTCTGCCGGCCAGCAGGCGGGCTTCCAGCAACGTGGTCTGCACGGTGACGTCCGCCGCCGCCAGGGTGACGCATTCGTCGATGGTGCGTACGCTGTGGCCGACCTCGATGCCGATGTCCCACAAGGTGCCGAGTAATTCCTCGATCTTGCGCGCCAGGACCGCTTCCGCCGGCGCGGAGAGCAGGATCAGGAGATCCACGTCGGAGTACGGGAAGAGCTGCCCCCGTCCATAGCCGCCGACGGCGGCGAGCGCCACGTCGCGCGGCATGGCATGGCTCGCCCAGACTTCCTTCAATTGCCGGTCGACCACCGCGGCCTGGCGCCGCAGCAGCTCGCGCGGAGATCTGCGCGCCGATAATTCTTCGCGCAACTGGGCGCGTGCCGCGAGCAGTTTTTGTTTCCAGTGAACGACCCGCGCCGGCTGCGGGTTGGCCACGGCGCCGGTTGCTGCCTGCGGTTCGGTCATGTGTTTCAGCCGTGCAGCGGCGGGCTGGGGGGCGCGCCGGCCGACACCGTCAGCACCTCGTGACCGGTTGCGGTCACCAGCACCGTGTGTTCCCACTGCGCCGACAAGCTGTGGTCCTTGGTCACCACCGTCCAGCCGTCGGCCAGTTGCCGGATGTCGGCCTTGCTGGCGTTGATCATGGGCTCGATGGTGAAGGTCATGCCCGGCTCCAGCCGCAGTCCCACGCCTGGCCTGCCGTAATGCAGGACCTGGGGTTCCTCGTGGAACTTCCTGCCGATGCCGTGCCCGCAGAACTCGCGCACTACGCTGTAGCCATGGGACTCGGCATGCCCCTGGACCGCGTGCCCGATGTCGCCGAGGTGGGTTCCGGGCCGCACCGCCTCGATGCCGCGCCACAGGCACTCATAAGTCACCTCGCACAGCCGCCGCGCCTGGATCGACGGCTTGCCGACGTAGAACATGCGGCTGGTGTCGCCGTGCAAGCCGTCCTTGATGACGGTGATATCGATGTTGATGATATCGCCGGCGCGCAGCTTCTTGTTCCCCGGCACGCCGTGGCACACGACGTGGTTCACCGAGGTGCAGATCGACCTGGGATACGGTTGGTAGCCGGGCGGGGCGTAATTGAGAGGGGCGGGAATGGCCTGCTGCACGTCGACGATATAGTCGTGGCACAGCCGGTCGAGTTCGCCGGTGGTGGTTCCGGCCGTGACATGGGGCGCGATGAAGTCGAGCACTTCGGCGGCGAGTTGCCCCGCCACCCGCATTCTCGCGATATCGTCGGGGGTCTTGATGCTGACGGCCATGGAACTGCGCCATCGCGGCTCGCGTCGCGGTGGGTTGAATGCCTGGTTTTCGAGGACAGCGATTGTAGTCCAGATCAGCGCGGCACGCACTCATCCCGAAAACCTTGAGGGGTGATATTTTTCTGTGATAAAATAACCAGTTAGCTTTTACGTGAGGGTGTTAGGTTCGTAACGTTACGCCCGTAACGAAAAAGCTTAATTCGCACATCTGCCATTAACAGTGAGGGTGGCCATCGCCAGCGATGGCCCCACGGCGGATGGAGGCTCAACCCTTACCGGAGAAATGATTCATGTCGGTCACCATGCGTGAAATGCTCGAAGCGGGGGTCCACTTCGGACACCAGACCCGCTACTGGAACCCGAAGATGGCGCCCTACATCTTCGGCCACCGCAACAAGATCCACATCGTCAATCTGGAGAAGACGATGGAGAAGTACCAGGAAGCGCTCAATTTCGTGCGCCGCCTGTCCACCAACAAGGGCTCGGTGCTGTTCGTCGGCACCAAGCGCCAGGCGCGAGAAATTATCAAGGAAGAAGCCACGCGCTGCGGCTCACCGTACGTCGACTATCGCTGGCTGGGCGGCATGCTCACCAACTACAAGACGGTCAAGCAGTCGATCAAGCGCTTGAATGACATGGAAACCATGGCGCGCGATGGAACGCTCGACAAGCTGCCGAAAAAAGAAGGCTTGTTGTACCAGCGCGAGATCATCAAGCTCGACCGCAGCCTCGGCGGCATCAAGGACATGCACGGGCTGCCGGACGCGATCTTCGTCATCGACGTCGGCTATCAGAAGGGCGCGATCACCGAGGCCCGCAAGCTCAATATCCCGGTCATCGCCGTGGTCGACACCAACCATTCGCCGGACGGCGTGGCCTACGTGATTCCCGGCAACGATGACTCCAGCCGGGCGATCCGCCTCTACGTGCGCGGCATCGCCGACGCGGTGCTCGAGGGGCGCCAGGAAAGCCTGCAGGAGATCACCCGCGGCGGAGAGGAATTCGTCGAAGTCGAAGAGAGCGAGAAGGCCTAGCAGCCTGTCGGACTTAGGTGTCCGACACGCTGCTTTCGGGGCCATGCGCCCCCTTTTTTTAACTTGCGAGGACTGGCATGGCGGAAATTACCGCGGGCATGGTCAAGGAACTGCGCGAAAAGACCGACGCCCCGATGATGGAGTGCAAGAAGGCCCTGGCCGAGGCCGGTGGGGACATGGGCAAGGCCGAGGAAATTCTGCGCGTCAAGCTCGGCAACAAGGCGAGCAAGGCGGCTTCCCGCATAGCGGCGGAAGGCGTGGTAGCGGCCGATATCGGTGGCGACGGCAAGAGCGGCGCGCTGGTGGAAGTGAACTGCGAGACGGATTTTGTCGCCAAGAACGATGAGTTCCTCGCCCTCGCCAGCGCCATCGCGGAGCTGGTGGCGGCGCGCGACCCCGCCGATGTGGCAGCGCTTTCCCGCTTGCCGTTCAAGGGCGCGACGGTGGAGGACGCGCGCAAGGCGCTGGTCGGCAAGATCGGCGAGAACATAGCGATCCGCCGGTTCAGGCGCATTGCGGCGAAAGGCCGGCTGGCAGTCTACATCCACGGCGGCGCCAGGATTGGCGTGCTGGTGGACGTGGCGGGCGGCGACGCGGTGCTCGCCAGGGACCTCGCCATGCACATTGCCGCGAGCAAGCCGGTCGCGCTGTCCGCGAACGAAATCCCGGTGGAGCTGGTGCAGAAAGAGCGCGCCATTGCAGCCGCCAAGGCGGCGGAGTCGGGCAAGCCCGCCAACATCGTCGAGAAGATGGTCGAAGGCTCGGTCCAGAAATTTTTGAAGGAAGTGACGCTGCTCGGGCAACCGTTCGTAAAAAACGACAAGCAGAGCATCGAGCAGCTGCTGAATTCGAGGGGCGCATCGGTCGCGGCTTTCGCCCTCTACGTGGTGGGCGAGGGCATCCACAAGCGCAAGGACGACTTTGTCGCGGAAGTGATGGCTCAGGTCGGCCACACCGCATGAACAATCCAGGCCAGCCCGCCGCAGCGTCGGCCAAGGGCAAACTGCCGACGCCCGCCTACAAGCGCATCCTGCTCAAGTTGAGCGGCGAGGCATTGATGGGAGGCGATCAGTACGGCATCAACCGGGAAACCGTCGATCGCATCGTCGGCGAGGTCGCGGAGGTGGTGAATCTTGGCGTGGAAGTGGCGGTCGTTATCGGCGGCGGCAATATTTTCCGGGGCGTTGCGCCGGCTTCCTCGCACATGGACCGTGCCACTGCAGACTACATGGGCATGCTGGCGACGGTGATGAACGCGCTGGCGCTGCAGGACGCGATGCGGCGGGTGAGCCTGGTGAGCCGGGTGCAGTCCGCGCTCAACATCGAGCAGGTGGTCGAGCCCTATATCCGCGCCAAGGCGATGCGCTACCTGGAAGAGGGCAAGGTCGTGATTTTTGCCGCCGGCACCGGCAACCCGTTCTTCACCACCGATACCGCCGCCGGCCTGCGCGGCATGGAAATGAACGTCGACCTCGTGCTGAAGGCGACGAAGGTTGATGGCGTCTACACCGACGACCCCATGACCAACCCCGATGCCAAGCGCTACCAGCGCCTGAGCTTCAACGAGGCCATCATCAAGGACCTCAAGGTGATGGATGCCACCGCGCTGACGCTGTGCCGCGACCAGAAGCTCCCAATCAACGTCTTCAGCATCTTCAAGCCGGGGGCATTGAAGCGCGTGGTGATGGGCGAGGACGAGGGAACTTTCCTGCACTACTGAACCCAACCGCGGGAGACGGACCATGATTGCCGACGTCAAGAAGACGGCTGAGCAGAAGATGAAGAAGACGCTGGAGGCCCTGAAAGGGGACCTCGGCAAGGTCCGCACCGGCCGCGCCCACGCCGGCCTGCTGGATCACGTCGTTGTGGATTACTACGGCACGCCGACGCCGATCGCGCAGGTCGCCAACGTGACGCTGATCGACGCGCGCACCATCGGCGTCAGCCCCTGGGAAAAAAAGATGGCAGCGGTGATCGAGAAGGCGATACGTGATGCGGACCTCGGCCTTAACCCGGCGACGATGGGCGAAATGGTGCGGGTGCCGATGCCGGCTCTTACCGAGGAGCGCCGCAAGGAGCTGATCAAGGTGGTGCGGCACGAAGGTGAAAACGCGCGCGTGGCAGTGCGCAACGTGCGGCGCGACGCCAACAACCAGCTGAAGGACCTGCTCAAGCAGAAGAAGGCCGCCGAAGACGAGGAGCGCCGCGCGCAGGACGAAATCCAGAAGCTCACCGACCGCCATATTGCCGACATCGACAAGCTGTTGCAGCAGAAAGAAGCCGACTTGATGGCGGTCTGATGACGACTCCGGCCAGTTCCACGCTCGAGATACCCGCGGTACGGCGCATACCCCGCCACATCGCCGTCATCATGGACGGCAATGGGCGGTGGGCCAGGCAGCGTTATCTGCCGCGCGTAGCGGGGCACCGGCGCGGAGTGGAAGCGGTGCGCGCCACCGTCCGCGCCTGCGCCGAGAAGGGGGTGGAATACCTGACTCTCTTCGCGTTCAGCAGCGAGAACTGGCGCCGCCCGCCGGACGAAGTGTCCTTCCTCCTGCAGTTGTTCGTGATGGCGCTCGAGCAGGAAGTGGAAAAACTCCACCGCAACGGCATCCGCTTCAAGGTCGTCGGCGACCTGAGCCCCTTCGAGTCCAGGCTGGCGCGGCTGGTCCACGACGCGGAAGCGCTGACGGCGGGTAACCGGGGGCTGACGCTTACCGTGGCCGCGAACTACGGTGGGCGTTGGGACGTGCTGCAGGCAGTCAATCGCATGCTGCGCGAGCAGCCCGACCTGGCGGCAGGCGTTGGTGAGCGCGACCTCGTTCCCTACCTCGCGATGGGTTACGCCCCGGAGCCCGATCTCTTCATCAGGACCGGCGGCGAGCAGCGCATCAGCAATTTTCTGCTGTGGCAGCTGGCCTATACCGAGCTTTATTTCACCGATACGCTGTGGCCGGATTTTGACGCGGCCGCGCTCGATCGCGCCGTCGTGTCCTACCAGCAGCGCGAGCGGCGCTTCGGCCGCACCAGCGAGCAGTTGCCCGACGCTGTCGATCTCGCCGCGCTCCGCGTCGAGACCACACGTCCCGCCGACTGAAGCAAAGCCGGCGTTGCCGGCAGCGCTGATGCTCATCACGCGAATCGCCACCGCCGGCGTCCTGCTCGGACTGTTTGTCTCGGGGCTTTTTTTTCTGCCCAACGCGTGGTGGACGGCGCTGCTACTGATCGGGCTCATTGCCGCCAGCTGGGAATGGACGGCGCTTGCAGGCATGAAGGGGGGGGCGCGGTGGGCATTTGCCGCGATAGCATTGGCCTCGGCGCTCGGCATCTGGCTGATGGTCTCCACCGCCGAGGCTGGAGCGGAGCGGCCGGCGTTGGCGGAAATTCTGATTTACGGCGCGAGCGGCGTGTTCTGGCTTTTCATTGCCGTGCCATGGCTGGTACTGGGCTGGTCGGCACGGTCGCCGTTGCTGCTCGCGGCGACGGGCTGGATACTGCTGGTGCCGACCTGGCTGGCGCTGGCGCGGCTGCAACCCGAGCCCGGACGCCTGCTGGCCGTGATGGGAATCATCTGGCTGGCGGATATCGCGGCCTATTTCGCCGGCAGGATGTGGGGCAGGCACAAGCTGGCGCCGGACATCAGTCCGGGCAAGACCTGGGAAGGCGTGGCGGGCGCGGTAGTTGCGGTGGCGGTGTATTATGTCGCCCTCGGCAACGTTGCGCAGGATTGGACCTGGTTGCAAAGCGCCGGCGGCGCGGCATTGTTTGCGGGTGTAATGCTGATGAGCGTGGTGGGTGACCTGTTCGAATCGTGGATCAAGCGTCAGGCGGGGGTGAAGGACAGCGGCACCCTGCTTCCCGGGCATGGCGGCATCCTCGACCGCATCGACAGCATGACCTCGAGCCTGCCGCTGGCCGCTTTGTTGCTGCTAGCCCCGTCTCCAGCATGAAAAAACAGCGGCTCACGATACTCGGCTCCACCGGCAGCGTCGGCGCCAGCACGCTCGACGTCGTTGCGCGCCACCGCGAGCGGTTCGAGATCGTGGCCTTGACCGCGCGGCAGCAGTCCGATGCGCTGTTCCAGCAATGCCTCGAATTCCGGCCGAAGATCGCGGCCTTGCTTGACGCGGCGGCGGCGGGGGATCTGCAGCAACGCCTGCGGCAGGCAAACCTGGATTGCGAAGTACGTTGCGGCATCGAAGCGCTGGAAGCAGTGGCCAGCCTGCCTGCCGTCGATACCGTGATGTCGGCGATCGTGGGGGTGGCCGGCCTGCGGCCGACGCTGGCCGCGGCGCGCGCCGGCAAGAAAATATTGCTGGCGAACAAGGAATCCCTGGTCACGGCGGGGGCGCTGCTGATGGACGCGGTCAGCGCCAATGGCGCGACGTTGCTGCCGATCGACAGCGAGCACAACGCGATATTCCAGGCGCTGCCACGCGGCTACGTCGATCCGGAAGGGTCCGGGGTGCGCCGCATATTGTTGACGGCATCCGGCGGGCCGTTTCGTTCCGCCACGCTGCGCCAGCTCGAAAACGTGACGCCCGACGAGGCCTGCGCCCACCCGAACTGGGAGATGGGCCGCAAGATCTCGGTAGATTCGGCAACCATGATGAACAAAGGCCTGGAAGTGATCGAGGCGCGCTGGCTTTTCAACGTCCGCCCCGAGCAGATCGAAATCGTGATCCATCCCGAGAGCGTGGTTCATTCCCTGGTCGAGTACATCGACGGCTCGGTGATCGCGCAACTCGGCAATCCGGACATGCGCACGCCAATCGCCCACGCGCTCGGCTTCCCCGAGCGCATCACCGCCGGGGTGGAATTTCTGGATCTGCCGCGCATCGGGGCGCTGCACTTCGAGCGGCCCGATCGTGAGCGTTTTCCGTGCCTGAGGCTCGCGTACGAAGCGCTGGCCGCAGGCGGCACTGCGCCGGCAGCGCTCAACGCCGCCAACGAGGTGGCGGTGGCGAGCTTCCTCGACGGCCGGCTGGGTTTCCGGCAGATCCCGGCCTTGATAGAGGCGGTCATGTCGGACCTGACGTGCCGCCCGGTCGGCAGCCTCGAGGACGTTTTTGCCGCTGACCGCGCCGCGCGTGAGCGAGCCGATAGCTGGTTGCGTGCGGCCCGCCGCACCCCTCCCGCGGCGCCGCGCCAGGCGCTGCGGTCATGACGATCACGCTAGCCGTGGCATGACGCTCCTCATCACCATCGTTGCTTTCGTCGTGGCACTGGGCCTCCTGATCGTGGTCCACGAGTTCGGCCACTACCTCGTGGCGCGCGCCTGCGGCGTCAAGGTGTTGCGCTTTTCGGTTGGCTTCGGCAAGCCGTTGTGGGCGCGGCGCCTTGGCCGCGACGAAACCGAGTGGGTGGTAGCAGCCTTTCCGCTCGGGGGCTACGTCAAGATGCTGGACGAGCGGGAAGGCGCGGTGGCGCGGGAGGAGCTGCCCCGCGCGTTCAACCGGCAATCCGTATGGCGGCGCATCGCAATCGTGGTCGCCGGGCCGGCGGCGAATTTCCTGCTGGCGATCGCCCTCTACTGGGTGCTGTTTCTCCATGGCGTACCTGGCATCAAGCCCGTGATCGGCGAGCCTCCGGCCGGCACGGCGGCGTACCAGGCCGGCTTTGCGGCGGGAGACCTGCTCGGCAGAATCGGAGCCGAGCCGGTAGTCACCTGGCAGGAAGCGCGCTGGGTGCTGTTGCAGCGCGCCGTTGAGAAAGCCGTGATTGCCATTGAGGTGCGCGGCGCCGGCGGCGCAACTGCCACGCGGCAGCTCGACCTGTCGGGGCTGACAGCGGCCGATCTCGACAGCGATTTTCTGCGCACGCTCGGCCTCGCTCGTTATCAGCCACCGCTCAAGCCGGTGATAGGCGAGATGGTGAAAGACGGCGCGGCGCAACGCTCGGGCTTGAAGACCGGCGATGAAATCACGGCCATCAACAATCAGCGGATCGACAGCTGGGGCCAGGTGGTGCAAATGGTACGCGCCAACCCCGGCGTGCCGTTGGTGGTGGAAGTCAGGCGGGATGGCGCGAGGCAACCCGCCATTGTGGTAAAGCCCGATGCTGTCACGGAGAGCGGCGGCAGGATCGGCAGGATCGGAGCTGCCCCCCAGATGGACCGGGCGGTGCTCGCAGGGATTACGGTCGAGGTGCGCTACGGTCCCGTAGAGGGCCTGGGGAAGGCGTTTGCCAAGACCTGGGACACTTCCGTGTTCAGCCTGAAGATGCTGGGCAAGATGCTGATTGGCGAAGTTTCCCTCAAGAACCTGTCCGGACCGATCACCATTGCCGACTACGCAGGGCAATCGGCGCAAAGCGGGGCGATCTCGTACCTGCTGTTTCTCGCGCTGATCAGCATCAGCCTCGGCGTGTTGAACCTGCTGCCGGTCCCGTTATTGGACGGCGGGCACCTGATGTATTACGTGATCGAGATCGTCAAAGGCCGTCCGCTGTCGGAGCGGGCCATGGAGATCGGCCAGCACGTCGGACTGGCGCTCCTGTTCACCCTCATGGCTTTTGCCCTCTTCAACGATATTAACCGCCTGTTCGGCGGCTGATTTCATGCGCTGGATTCACGCGGTCCTGTTGCCGCTCTTGCTTGTTCACGCCACTCCCTTAGCCGCGATCGAGCCTTTCGTCATCAAGGATATCCGCGTCGAGGGCATACAGCGCACCGAGGCTGGCACCATCTTCAGCTACCTCCCGGTGAAGGTCGGCGACTCGATGACCGACGAGCGGTCCTCCGAAGCAATACGCGCGCTGTTCGCAACCGGGTTCTTCCGCGATGTCAGCCTCGAACGGGACGGCGACGTGCTGGTGGTGGCCGTCCAGGAGCGGCCCTCCATCGCGCAGATCCAGTTTTCCAACGTGCACGAGTTCGACAAGGAGCAGTTGACGAACGGCATGCGCCAGGTCGGCATCGCGGAGGGGCGCATCCTCGACCGGGGCTCGCTCGACCGCGCGGAGCAGGACATGAAGCGCATGTATCTGGGCCGCGGCTTCTACGCGGTCGCCATCAGCACCACGGTCACGCCGCTGGAACGAAACCGTGTCGCGATCGACTTCAACGTCGACGAAGGGCAGATCGCCAAGATCAGCCAGATCAGCATCATCGGGGCGAACGCGTTTACCGAGAGCACGCTGCTCGGCCAGTTCGTGCTGCGCACCAAGGGCCTGATGACCTGGTTCAGCAAGCACGACCAGTATTCCCGGCAGAAACTGTCCGCCGACCTCGAGTCATTGCGCTCCTTCTACCTCGATCAGGGCTACCTCGAATTCTCCATAGATTCGACGCAGGTTTCGATCACGCCCGACAAGCAGGATATCTACATCACGATCAGCATTACCGAGGGGCAGAAGTACACGGTTTCAGAGGTGAAGGTGGCGGGCGAGATGCTGGTTCCCGAGGAGGAGGTGCGCAAGCTGATCCAGCTCAAGCCGGGCGACGTATTTTCGCGCGCGCGCCTGACCCAGTCGACCAAGCTCATCGGCGACCGGCTCGGCAACGACGGCTACGCCTTCGCCAACGTCAACGCGGTGCCGGCGCTCAACAAGGAGACGCGGCAGGTCGCGTTTACCTTTTTTATCGATCCCGGGCGCCGCGTTTATGTCCGCCGCATCAACATTACCGGCAACGACCGAACGCGTGACGAGGTGATCCGCCGCGAGATCCGGCAGATGGAAGGCGGCTGGTATTCAGGGGACCGAATCACCCAATCGCGGCAGCGCGTCGACCGGCTCGGCTACTTCACCGAGGTCAACCTCGAGACGCCGGCGGTGCCGGACACGACCGACCAGGTGGACATCAACATCGCGGTGATAGAGAAGCCGACGGGGGTGTTGCTGATTGGCGCGGGCTTTGGCAGCGACCAGGGCCTGGTCCTTTCCGGCTCGATAGCGCAGCAGAACATCTTCGGCAGCGGGCGGCACCTGTCCCTGAATGTCAATACCAGCGAGATCAACACCACCTACTCGGTGTCCTACACCAACCCCTATTTCACTGTGGACGGCGTGAGCCAGGGATTTGATATCTACTACAAGAATATCGACCCGGCAGCGGCCGACCTGTCCCAATATCAGACCAAGACTTTGGGAGGGCAACTGCGATTTGGCATCCCGGTCTCCGAGCGTGACACGATCCACTACGGATTAGGCTACGATGACACCACCATCACGACTTTTCCCACCAGCCCGGAGCGGATACTGAACTATGTGGCGGTTTTCGGAGAGCAGAATACCAACGTGTTCCTGACCGCTGGCTGGACACGCGACGGGCGCGACAGCCATATCTACCCCACCAAGGGTGTCTTGCAGAGGGCCAGCGGCGAGTTCGGCACTCCCGCCGGCGACCTTGAATATTACAAGCTCACCTACCAGCACCAGCGCTATTTCCCGTGGACCCGCCATGTCAGCTTCATGTTGAACGGCGAGGCCGGCTACGGCGATGGCTATGGCGGTAAACCGTTGCCGTTCTTTAAGAATTTCTATGCCGGTGGGGTCAACTCGGTGCGCGGCTTCAAGTCTTATACTATAGGGCCGAAGGACAGCAACGGGGACCCCACGGGCGGCAGCCGCAAGCTGCTGGGCACTGCCGAGATACTGTTTCCGTTTCCGGGACTCGACAACGACAAGTCGGTAAGATTGAGCGCCTTTGTTGATTCGGCTGTAATTGGCGACACGGCGGACAATTTCAATGCCGACTACATCCGCGCGTCAGCCGGCTTGTCGTTACAATGGGTGTCGCCGATCGGACCGCTCAAGATCAGCTTCGGCGTGCCGTTTCGCTACCAGCCGGACGACCGGCTGCAGCGGTTCCAGTTCACGGTCGGCGGAACATTTTTTTGATTGCGACAGCGCAGGGACAGATGGCAGGCAAGCCAACCGCAAGGAGAACGCAATTGAAGCACTCATTACCTCTAGTGACCGCGCTGATGCTGATGCTGGCGGCCGCCGTCGCCGGTGCTGCGGACATCAAGATCGGCTATGTGGACGTGGAGCGCATCCGCCGCGAGTCGGCCCCGGCGGAACGCGCGAGCAAGCTGCTGGAGAAGGAATTCGCTCCGCGCGCTCAGGAACTGCAGCGCCGCGAGGCGCAGGTGAAGGCGCTGCAAGGCCAGCTGGAGAAGGACGTGATGACCATGAGCGATGGTGAGCGCAGGAGCAAGGAGCAGGAGCTGTCGCGCTTAAGCCTCGACCTGCAGCGGCTGCAGCGCGAATTCCGCGAGGACCTCAACATGCGCCGCAACCAGGAGCTGGCGACGCTGTTCGAGCGCGCCGACCGCGTCATCAAGCAGATTGCTGATGCCGAGAATTTCGACTTGATCGTGCAGGAGGCGGTGTTCCGCAGCCCGCGCATCGATATTACCGAGCGCGTGCTCAAGGTGCTCTCCGACGGAAAATAGGAAGCTTGCTGCGGTGGCTGTCCCGGCTTCCTCCCTGCGGCCGACGACGCTCCGGGCATCGCGGTCATGACATCCAGAGCACGCACATCCTACAGTTTGCGCGAAATCACCGAGCGATTCGGCGGCAAGGTTGACGGGGACGCAGCAGTCAAGGTGCAGCAGGTCGCCACGCTGGAAAGCGCCACCCCCGACGCCATCGCTTTCTTCGCCAACGAGCGTTATTCTCCCCAGCTCAAGTCGACGCGGGCGGGCGCGGTGATCGTGGGCGCATCGGTCCGCGCCGCAATCTCCATCCCATGCATCGTCTGCGCCAATCCCTATGCCTATTTCGCACGGGTATCGGCGCTGTTCAATCCCGCGCTCGCGGCAAGACCGGGAATTCACGCGTCCGCGGTCGTCGACAGTTCGGCGCGAATTGCGGGCGACGCGGAGATCGGCCCGTGCGCCGTGGTGGCGCGGGCGGCGGTGGTCGGCGCCGGCAGCGTGGTCGGCGCCGGCTGTTTCATCGGCGAGGGAGCTGTCATCGGCAACGGCACGCGGCTCCACCCCAACGTCACCGTCTGCCACGATTGCGTGATCGGCAGCCGCGTTATCCTCCATTCCGGCGTGGTCATCGGCGCCGACGGATTCGGGATTGCGATGGACGAAGGACGCTGGACCAAGGTGCCGCAGATCGGGCGCGTGGTGGTGGGCGACGATGTGGAGATCGGCGCCAACACCACGGTGGATCGTGGGGCGCTCGACGATACCGTGATCGAGGAAGGCGTGAAGCTCGACAACCAGATCCAGGTGGCGCACAACGTGCGTATCGGCGCCCATACGGCGATTGCCGCCTGCGCCGCCATCGCGGGCAGCACGACAGTAGGTCGACATTGCAGGATCGGCGGGGCGTCGGGCATCATCGGCCATCTCGACATCGCCGACAACGTGGAAATCTCCGCCTTTACTTTGGTCACGAAGTCGATCGGCAGCCCCGGCACCTACACCGGGGCTTACCCGTTCGAGCGGAATGACGAATGGCGCAGGAATGCAGTGCAATTGAAACATCTGGACGAGCTGGCACAGCGCGTCCGGGCCATCGAAAAAAAACCAGCGCAGCCGAAAAGGAGAAAACGGTGAATGGCATGGATATCAGCAAAATTCTGGGGTACCTGCCGCACCGCTATCCCTTTCTGCTCGTAGACCGGGTGCTGTCCTGCGAGCCCGGCAAGCGCCTGACGGCCCTCAAGAACGTCACCATCAACGAGCCGTACTTTCAGGGCCATTTTCCGCATCACCCGGTGATGCCGGGAGTGCTCATCATCGAGGCGATGGCGCAGGCCTGTGCGATTCTGACCTTTCACACCGAGCAGCATCAGGCCGACGAGCGCCTGGTTTACTATTTTGTCGGCATCGATAATGCCAGGTTCAAAAAGCCGGTAGTGCCGGGCGACAGCATGCGGCTGGAAGTCGCCCTCGAGCGCCACATTCGCGGCATCTGGAAATTCACCGCGCAGGCCATGGTCGAGGGCGCCCTGGTAGCCGAAGCCGGCATCATGTGCACGGTGCGGATGCTGAAGGAGGGCGCCTAGCAGCCCGTCGAATCTGGTGTATAAACCTGGAAAAACGAACCGCGGAGGCGCAGAGACGCGGAGAACGGAAACTTCAACGACATACGAAGATTCTACAATTCTCAATTCAGGCGAACCGTCGTATTGTCGATTTTCTTTGCGTTACCTCTGCGTCTCTGCGCCTCTGCGGTTAGCAACTGCCGTTTCTAGGATTAACCGTTTGTGAATATCCATCCCACCGCCATCGTCGACCCCAGGGCGCAGCTTGCGCCCGACGTCGAGATCGGTCCCTACTCGTTGATCGGCCCGCACGTCGAGATCGGGGCTGGTAGCCGGATCGGCCCGCATGCCGTGATTACCGGCCATACCCGCATCGGTGCGCGCAACCGCATCTTCCAGTTCACGTCGCTGGGCGAGGTGCCACAGGACAAGAAGTATCGCGACGAGCCGACGCGCCTCGAAATCGGCGACGACAACACGGTGCGCGAGTTCTGCACCTTCAATTGCGGGACTGCGCAGGATGCGGGCGTAACGCGCGTGGGCAGCGGCAACTGGATGATGGCGTACGTGCACATCGCGCACGACTGCCAGATCGGCAACGCCACCATCTTCGCCAACAATGCTCAGCTCGCGGGGCACGTGCACGTCGGGGACCATGTCATTCTCGGCGGCTATACCGGCGTGCACCAGTTCTGCCGCGTCGGCGCGCACAGCATCACCGGCATCGGCTCAGTGGTGCTGAAGGACATCCCGCCGTTCATTACCGCGTCGGGGGACACCGCCAAGCCCTACGGCATCAACGTCGAGGGGCTGAAGCGGCGCGGCTTCACGGCCGGCGCGATCGCGGAGCTGAAGCGGGCCTACAAGACACTCTATCGTTCGGGCCTGACCCTGGAACAGGCCAGGAAGGCGATTGCGCGCCAGGTCACGGAATGTCCGGAAGTCCAGCTCCTGCTGGATTTTCTGGCCGCGTCCACGCGCGGCATCATCCGGTGACGGAGGCCGCCCCGATCACGATCGGCCTGGTCGCCGGGGAAGCCTCCGGCGACCTGCTTGGCGCGCACCTCATGCAGGCGTTGCGCGCCCGACTGCCAGCAGCGCGTTTCACCGGCATCGGAGGCCCTCGCATGCAGTCCGCGGGGATGGAGGTGCTGTATCCCATGGAACGGCTTGCGGTGAGGGGCTACGTCGAAGTGCTGCGGCACTACGCCGGGATCCTCGGCATCCGGCGGCGGCTCGCCGCGCGCTTTATCGCGCAGCCGCCGGCGCTGTTTGTGGGCGTGGATGCGCCGGATTTCAATCTCGACCTCGAACTCAAGCTCAAGGCGGCCGGCATTCCTACCGCGCACCTCGTCAGTCCCTCGATCTGGGCGTGGCGCGGCGAACGCATCGAAAAAATCAGGCGCGCGGTGGAGCACATGCTGTTGATATTTCCGTTCGAACAGGAAATCTACGAAAAAGCCGGCATTCCCGCAACCTATGTCGGGCATCCGCTGGCGGAAATGCTGGCGCTGTCTCCCGACCGCGCGGCGGCGCGTGAGCAGTTGCGGCTGCCCGTCACGGCGAAGGTGATCGTGCTGCTTCCGGGCAGCCGCTTGAGCGAAGTCGGCCAGATGGCGGACACCTTCATCGACACCGCCCGGCAGATTGCGGCCGCGGTACCCGACGCGCAGTTCCTGGTGCCGCTGGTGAACCGCGGCACGCGGGACCTGTTTGAAACCGCGCTCTACCGCCGCGAAGCGGGCGAACTGAACCTGACGCTGCTGTTCGGCCATGCGCACGAGGCCATGGCCGCTGCGGACGTGGTGCTGGCCGCTTCCGGCACCGCCACGCTGGAAGCCGCGCTGATCGGCCGCCCGATGGTGATTGCCTACCGCATGCCCCGCGCATCGTGGTGGATCATGCGCAACCGCGGCTATCTGCCGTACGTGGGCCTGCCCAATATCCTCGCCGGAGAGTTTGTCGTGCCGGAATTCCTGCAGGATGAAGCGACGCCGGAAAACCTGTCGCAGGCGGTGCTCAACCTGCTGTTCGACGGCGTGGCGCGCGCGCGCCTCGAAACCCGCTTCGCGGCAATAGCCCGCGAGCTGCGGCAGGACAGCGCCGGGCGCATGGCTGCGGCGCTGGTGCCCATGGTTCGCAGCGGCGCTGCGCCATGACACTGACTTGCGGCGTAGACGAGGCCGGGCGCGGACCGCTCGCGGGGCCGGTCTATGCTGCCGCGGTCATCCTCGATGCGGCCCTGCCGGTCGCAGGGCTGGCGGATTCCAAGACGCTCACGCCGCGCCAGCGGGAAGCGCTGGCGCTGGAGATCCGCACGCGCGCCATCGCCTGGGCGGTGGCCAGCGCCAGCGTCGAGGAGATCGACACGCTGAACATCCTCCAGGCTAGTTTGCTTGCCATGCGCCGCGCCGTCGAGCAGCTCGCGGTGAAGCCAGGGCAAGTGCTGGTGGACGGACTGCATCGGCCGCGACTGGCGGTGCCGGTGCGCGCCATCGTGAGGGGCGATGCAACGGTGCCGGAGATCGCTGCGGCCTCGATCCTCGCCAAGGTGGCGCGCGACAGGGAAATGCTAGCGCTGCACCAGCGGCATCCCCAGTACGGCTTTGACCGCCACAAGGGTTATCCCACGAGCGCGCACCTGGCAGCGCTGCGCGCGCATGGCGCCTCGGCCGTGCACCGGCGCAGCTTTGCACCGGTGCGAACACAGCTTGAGCGGGATCGCGGGGCGTGAAGCAGGTCGATTCCGCCGCCAATCCGCGCTTCAAGGCTTTGTGCCGGCTCGTGGAGTCGTCCCAGGAACGCAGACGAGCCGGTCACTCCCTGCTCGACGGCGTTCACCTGGTTGCCGCCTATCTCGACCACGCCGGACTGCCGCGTCAGGTGGCGGTCAGCCGATCCGGCCTGGCTGCCCCCGAGATCGTGGCCCTGCTGAAGAGGATGGCGGCGGTGGAGCCGTTGGTGTTGAGCGACGCCCTGTTCCGGAAGCTCTCCAGCGTGGTGACGCCGACCGGCATACTTGCCGTGATCGAGACGCCGCGACCACAGCTCGCGCCGCGGGACGTGGACGCGTGCGTAATGCTGGAGGACCTGCAGGACCCCGGCAACCTGGGTTCCATACTGCGCACCTGCGCCGCCAGCGGCGTGCAGCACGTGCTGCTGTCGAAAGGGTGCGTGCAGGCGTGGTCACCGCGGGTCCTGCGCGCCGGCATGGGCGCGCATTTCGCGCTGCGCCTCTACGAACAGGCCGACCTGGCGGCGGCGGCGCGCTCGTTCAGCGGCAGGCTGGTGGCGACGAGCCAGCGCGCGGCGCAGGCTGTGTTCGACGCCGACTTGAAGGGGCGGATGGGTTTCCTGTTCGGCAACGAGGGCGCCGGCTTGAGCGCCGTCCTGCTCAAGGCCGCGCAGGTCGTGGTATCCATCCCGATGCCGGGCAAGGCCGAATCCCTCAACGTCGCCGCTGCCGCGGCGGTGTGCCTGTTTGAACGGGTGCGACAGCTGAGGACAATGCGGAATGATGAATGATGAATGCGGAACGATGCCCCAGTCAGGCGGCTTTTATTCATCATTCATAATTCAAAATTCATCATTGATCAGTAGATCCTGCGCACCAGCTTCGCTGCGTGCAGTATGGTAGTGGCCAGCTCCTCGACCGATTTGCTGGTGGCATCGAGGTACGGTATGCCCTCCTGCCGCAGCAGCGCCTCCGCTTCCCGCACCTCGAATTCACAGTTGGCGAGCGTCGCGTACTGGCTACCGGGCTTGCGCTCGTTACGGATCTGCTGCAGCCGTTCGGGACGGATGGTCAGTCCGTAGAGCTTGCCGCGCAGCGGGCGCAGGGGGGTCGGCAGCTGCATGCGGCTGAAGTCCTCGGGGATGAGCGGGTAATTCGCCGCGCTGATGCCGAACTGCATGGCGAGATAGAGGCAGGTCGGCGTCTTGCCGCAGCGCGAGACCCCGACCAGGATGATATCCGCATCGTTGAGATCGCGGTTGGTGACGCCGTCGTCGTGCGCCAGAGTGTAATTCACCGATTCGATGCGGTGGTGGTAATTGACGAAGTCGGAGACGTTGTGCGTGCGCCCGATGGCGTGCGACGCCCTCAGTCCCAGTTCCCGCTCGAGCGGCGAAATAAAGATCTCAAAGCAATCCAGAAACAGGGCCTTGGCCTGGCCGATGACCTGCGCGATCTCCGTTCTCGCCAGAGTGCTGATCACAATGGGGCGCACGCCATCGTCGGCTCCCTGCAGGTTGATCTGATTGACCACTTCCTGCGCCTTGTCCACCGAATCAACGAACGGCAGCGTGACTTCATTGAAGCGCACGCCATCGAACTGGGTGAGCAGGCTATGGCCCAGCATCTCGGCCGTGATGCCGGTGCGGTCGGATACAAAAAAAGCCGTGCGTTTGGAGTCTGCCATCTCGGCTGTGCCGCGGTGTTCCGGTAAAATAACATCTTTCCGCTCCCGCAAATTACCACACCCCACAGGAATGAGCATGACCTCCCTGGTTCTCGAACTGGCCACGCTGCGCATGAGCGACGTGGCGAGCGTTGGCGGCAAGAACGCTTCTCTGGGCGAAATGATCAGCCAGCTCGGCGCCGCCGGCGTACGGGTGCCCGGCGGGTTTGCCACGTCTTCCCATGCCTATCGGGAGTTTCTGGCCCTGGGCAAGCTGGACGCGCGCATAGCCGGTCGCCTGGGCAGTCTCGACGTCAACGACGTGACCGCGCTGGCGCAAGCCGGGAAGGAAATTCGCGGCTGGATACTGGCGCAGGATTTCCCCAAGCGGCTCGGTGACGAAATGGCGGCGGCCTACGCCAAGCTGATTGATGGCGCCGATCTGAGCGTTTCGTTTGCGGTGCGCTCGTCAGCCACCGCGGAGGACCTTCCGGACGCTTCCTTCGCGGGCCAGCAGGAGACCTTCCTCAACGTGCGGGGCCTGGACCGCCTTTACACCGCAACGAAGCAGGTATTTGCCTCACTTTACAACGATCGCGCCATTTCCTACCGCGCGCACAAGGGTTACGCGAATCACGAGGTCGCTCTCTCTGCCGGCGTGCAGCGCATGGTGCGTAGCGACCTCGGCGCGAGCGGGGTGATGTTCACGCTCGACACCGAGTCCGGGTTTGACCAGGTGGTGTTCATCACCGCTGCCTACGGGCTGGGAGAGACCGTGGTGCAAGGGCAGGTCAATCCCGACGAGTTCTACGTCTACAAACGCGCATTGCTGGCGGGCAGGCGCGCCATCCTGCGCCGGGGCCTGGGTTCGAAGGCGGTCAAGATGGTGTACGCGGACGCGCGGCAGGGCGGCCACTCGGTCACGACGGTGGCCGTGCCGGAGGCCGAGCGGCGCCGCTTCTCGATTAGTGACACGGAAGTTGAAGAGCTGGCCCGTTACGCGCTGATCATCGAGAAGCATTACGGGCGTCCGATGGACATCGAATGGGGCAAGGATGGGGCGGACGGCAAGCTCTACGTGCTGCAAGCCCGTCCCGAAACGATCAAAGCCGGGGAGAAGGTGGATACGCTGCGCCGCTACCGCTTGAAACAGCGGTCCGAGGTGCTGGCAACCGGCAGGGCAATCGGCCAGAAGATCGGCAGCGGCACGGTGCGGGTCGTCAAGTCCACGGCGGAGATGTCGAGCGTGCGTGAGGGCGAGGTGCTGGTTACCGACATGACTGACCCCGACTGGGAGCCGGTGATGAAGCGCGCGGCGGCGATTGTCACCAACCGCGGCGGTCGCACCTGCCACGCCGCGATCATTGCGCGCGAGCTGGGCGTGCCGGCGGTGGTGGGCTGCGGCGACGCCACTCAGGTGCTGAAAGACGGTCGTCCGGTGACGGTTTCGTGCGCCGAGGGCGACACCGGGTTCGTGTACCGTGGCGTTCTCGAAACCGAAGTGATCGATCTCACCCTGTCCAGCATGCCGAAATCGCCGGTCAAGATCACCATGAACGTGGGCAATCCCGAGCTGGCCTTCGAGTTCCAGCGCCTGCCCAACGAAGGGGTGGGACTGGCGCGGCTCGAATTCATCATCGCCCGCATGATCGGGGTGCATCCCAAGGCAGTTCTTGCTTATCCCGATATCCCGGCGGACGTGAAGGTGGCGGTCGAGGAGCACAGCGCGGGCTACGCCAGCCCGGTCGCCTTTTACGTCGATAAACTGGCCGAGGGCGTAGCGACGCTGGGGGCGGCGTTCTGGCCCAAGCCGGTCATCGTGCGCCTGTCCGATTTCAAGTCGAACGAATATTCGAGCCTCACCGGCGGCGCGCGTTACGAGCCGCGCGAGGAGAACCCCATGCTTGGTTTCCGCGGGGCGGGACGCTACCTCGATCCCTCATTCCGGGACTGTTTCGAGCTTGAGTGCCGGGCGTTGAGGAAGGTCCGCGACGAGATGGGGCTGACCAATATCGAGATCATGGTGCCCTTCGTGCGCACCGTGGACGAGGCGCAGCGGGTACTCCAGCTGCTGGCGGAGAACGGGCTCGCGCGCGGCAGCAACGGCCTGCGCATCATCATGATGTGCGAACTGCCCGCCAACGCGATACTGGCCGACCGCTTTCTCGAGCATTTCGACGGCTTCTCAATCGGCTCCAACGACATGACGCAGTTAACGCTCGGGCTCGACCGGGACTCCGGCCTCGTCGCGGCCCAGTTCGATGAGCGCGACCCGGCGGTAAAAGAGATGCTGCACCTGGCGATCCAGGCGTGCCGCAAGGCGGGCAAGTACGTCGGTATCTGCGGGCAAGGGCCGTCCGACCACCCGGATCTGGCGAAATGGCTGGTGGAAGAGGGGATCGAGAGCCTGTCACTCAATCCCGACACCGTGGTGGAAACGTGGCTCTACCTCGCCCGCGAAGCCGGGGGCACGCCGAAGGCATAAACCCCCGCCTTCGGGTTCAAGGTTCAAGGTTCAAGGTTCAAGGTTCAAGGTTCAAGGTTCAAGGTTCAAGCAAGGTTGGAGCCGGTTGCGCGCCGGGAAGTTCGACTTTGAACTTGGAACCTGGAACCTGGAACATTGAACCAGGAACCGGGAACCCGGAATTTGGAACACAACGCCGAAATGCGTTGGCCGCCGCGCTGTTTTTCGCTAGAATACGAAAACCGCTGGCTTATGTGATGACCAACAAATATATCTTTGTCACGGGTGGGGTAGTTTCCTCTCTGGGCAAAGGTATCTCTGCCGCTTCGCTGGCCGCCATCCTCGAGTCACGCGGCCTCAAAATCACGATGGTCAAGCTGGACCCGTATCTCAACGTGGATCCGGGGACCATGAGCCCGTTCCAGCACGGCGAAGTCTTCGTCACCGAGGACGGCGCCGAAACCGACCTCGATCTGGGCCACTACGAGCGCTTCCTGCACGCCAAGATGTCGAAGCGCAACAATTTCACCGCCGGGCAGATCTACGAAAGCGTGATCAAGAAGGAGCGCCGCGGCGACTACCTCGGCGGCACCGTCCAGGTCATCCCGCACATCACCGACGAGATCAAGCACTTCATCCGCCGCGGCGCGGGCGACGCGCAGATCGCCATCGTCGAGATCGGCGGCACGGTGGGCGACATCGAGTCCCTGCCGTTCCTGGAAGCGATCCGGCAGATGGGGATCGAGCTCGGGCGCGACAACTGCTGCTACATCCACTTGACGCTGGTGCCGTACGTCGCCGCGGCGGGAGAGATCAAGACCAAGCCCACCCAGCATTCGGTGAGGGAATTGCGCGAGATCGGCATCCAGCCCGACGTGCTGCTGTGCCGCGCTGACCGGCCGCTGCCGGACGACGAACGTCGCAAGATCGCGCTGTTCACCAACGTCGCGGTGGAGGCGGTGATCTCGGCCATGGACGTGGACAGTATCTACAAGATCCCGGCGATGCTGCACGAGCAGAAGCTCGACGACATTGTCTGCCGCAAGTTTGCGCTCGACCCGCCCCCTGCCGATCTCTCGAGCTGGGCGCAGCTGATCCACGCGCTGGAGAACCCGAAGCGCGCGGTGAATATCGCGCTGGTCGGCAAGTACGTGGACCTTACCGAATCCTACAAGTCGCTGACCGAGGCGCTGATCCACGCCGGAATCCACACCGGGGCCAGGGTCAAGATCCATTACGTGGATTCGGAGAGCATCGAGAAGAACGGCACCGGCAGCATGCACAACATGGATGCCATCCTGGTTCCCGGCGGCTTCGGCAAGCGCGGAGTGGATGGCAAGATCAAGGCGATCCGCTACGCGCGCGAAAACGACATTCCGTACTTCGGCATCTGTCTCGGCATGCAGTTGGCCATCATCGAGTACGCCCGCAACGTAGCGGGGCTGGTCGGCGCCCACAGCACCGAGTTCGATCCCGACACCCCGCACCCGGTGATCGCGCTGATCACGGAATGGCAGGACCGGGATGGGCGCGTCGAGCGGCGCGACGCGCAGTCCGAACTCGGCGGCACCATGCGCCTGGGCGGGCAGGAATGCGCGCTCGAGACCAATTCGGCCGTGCGCCGCATCTACGGGCAGGACCGCATCATGGAGCGGCACCGCCACCGCTACGAGGTCAACAATCATTACCTGCCGCGGATCAAGGCGGCAGGGTTGAGGGTGAGCGGCGTATCGGTCAAGGACGGGTTGTGCGAAATGATCGAGCTGCCCGGCCACCCGTGGTTCGTCGGCTGCCAGTTTCATCCCGAATTTACATCGACACCGCGTAATGGCCATCCGCTGTTCAAGGCTTTCGTGCAGGCCGCGCTCAGCCGTTCCCGGCCGGGTGAGGCCGAGCAGACGGGCCCCACTGGGCGGCTGAAGAACATCGCCTAGGAATTTGTCGGCCTCAACGCCGACAAATTCCTGATGCATGACCGCCTGTACAAAAACGGAAGCAAGAAATGGAACTGTGTGGTTTTAAAGCGGGACTTGATCAGCCGCTATTCCTGGTAGCGGGACGACGCGGACTCGGCGGGCGCGCAGCGCCGGGGGCGGGCAGCGGAAGTGGGCCCGCGGTGGTGCGAGGATAGAGACTATGGATCTCTGTGGATTCAAGGCGGGGCTCGATCAACCCCTGTTCCTGATAGCGGGTCCCTGCGTGGTCGAGTCCCGCGACCTGGCGTTCGATACCGCCGGCGAGCTAAAGGAAATCTGCGCCCGCCTGGGGGTGCCTTTCATCTACAAATCGTCCTACGATAAGGCTAATAGAACGTCCATAAAATCGTTTCGTGGCATGGGGATGGACAAAGGTCTTCAGATTCTGGATGAAGTCAGGAAGAAGTTCAAAATACCGGTACTGACCGACGTCCACGAGATCGCGGAAATCGCCGATGTAGCGGCGGCGGTGGACGTGCTGCAGACACCCGCGTTCCTGTGCCGGCAGACCGATTTTATCTGCGCCGTGGCCGCGGCCGGCAAGCCGGTCAATATCAAAAAGGGCCAGTTTCTCGCTCCGGCCGATATGAAAAACGTAGTGGACAAGGCGAAGTCGGCGAGCCAGCAGGACAACATCCTGGTGTGCGAGCGCGGCGTTTCCTTCGGCTACAACAACCTGGTCTCCGACATGCGGTCGCTCATGATCATGCGCGACACCGGCTGCCCGGTGGTGTTCGATGCCACCCATTCCGTGCAGTTGCCGGGCGGGCAGGGGGGCACCAGCGGCGGCCAGCGCGAATTCGTGCCGCTCCTGGCGCGCGCGGCGGTAGCGAGCGGCGTTGCTGGACTGTTCATGGAAACCCATCCCAACCCGGATAAAGCGCTGTCCGACGGCCCCAATGCCTGGCCGCTGCAATTGATGAAATCCCTGCTCGAAACGCTGCAAGAGCTGGACGCCATGGTCAAGCAGCGCGGCTTCGCCGAAAACCTGCTTTGAGTAATCACAACCCCGGATAACGACAGGAACAACCATGAGTGCGATCGTTGACGTCATAGCGAGAGAGATACTGGATTCGCGGGGCAACCCCACGGTGGAGGCCGACGTGCTGCTGGAGTCAGGCGTGCTGGGACGTGCCGCGGTGCCGTCGGGAGCTTCCACCGGCAGCAAGGAGGCGATCGAGCTGCGCGACGGCGACGCCAAGCGTTACGGCGGCAAGGGCGTGTTAAAAGCGGTGGAAAACATCAATACCGAGATTTGCGAGGCGGTCATCGGCGTGGACGCGACGGAGCAGGGCTTCGTCGACAAGGCGCTGGTCGAACTGGACGGCACCGAGAACAAGTCGCGCCTCGGCGCCAACGCCATTCTCGCCGTGTCGCTGGCCGTGGCCAAAGCGGCCGCCGAGGAATCGGGGCTGCCGCTGCACCGCTACCTGGGCGGGGCCGGCGCCATGGCCATGCCGGTGCCGATGATGAACGTGATCAACGGCGGGGCTCACGCCGACAACAGCCTCGAGATGCAGGAATTCATGATCGTTCCGGTGGGCTTTTCCTCGTTCCGCGAGGCGCTGCGCTGCGGCGCCGAAGTGTTCCACGCGCTGAGGAAGCTCCTCGCCGATCGCGGACTCTCGACCGCAGTGGGCGACGAAGGGGGATTCGCGCCGCGGCTGCCCAAGCACGAGGCCGCGATCAAGACCATCCTCGAGGCGATCGAGGCGGCGGGCTACCGGCCGGCGGAGCAGGTGGCGCTCGCCATCGACTGCGCCAGCTCCGAGTTCTACGAGGACGGGGAATACACCCTCGCCACCGAGGGGCTGTCGATGACTTCGGAGCAGTTCGCGGACTACCTTGCGGCGTGGGTGGAAAAGTACCCGATCATCAGCATCGAGGACGGCATGGCGGAGGATGACTGGGACGGCTGGAAGCTGCTGACCCGGCGCCTCGGCAAAAAAGTCCAGCTGGTCGGCGACGACCTGTTCGTCACCAACACCCGCTTTATCAGGCAGGGCATAGACAAGGGCGTCGCCAACTCCGTGCTGATCAAGATCAACCAGATCGGCACCCTCACCGAGACCTTCGCTGCGATCGAGATGGCGAAACGTCACGGCTATACCTCGGTCGTGTCGCACCGCTCGGGGGAAACCGAGGACACCACCATCGCCGACATCGCCGTGGCCTCGGGCGCGCTCCAGATCAAGACCGGCGCGCCATCGCGCTCGGAGCGGCTGGCCAAGTACAACCAGCTGCTGCGCATTGAGGAAGACCTGGGAGACACCGTGAGTTACCCGGGACGCGGAGCGTTTTATCAGCTGCGTTAGACCGTGTGAGAGTGCTGACCCTGACGCTTGCCGCCCTGATCGTGCTGATCCAGTATCCGTTGTGGCTGGGCCGCGGCAGCTGGTTCCGGGTGTGGGAAGTGGACCAGCAGATTCGCGCCCAACGTGACACCAACCGCCAGCTGCAGACACGCAACGACGCGCTGGAAGCCGAAGTGCGCGATCTCAAGGTCGGTCTCGACGCGATAGAAGAACGCGCGCGCAGCGAGCTCGGCATGATCCGCCAGGACGAAATCTTCTTCCAGGTGCTGGAGGCGTCGCCCGCGACGGGCGCTGCGGCACCTCCAGCCGCAACGAAACGCTAGGCGCTCCCCCTGACCATATTCCGCTGCAGCCGTGCCGCTTCTCTCCGTGGCAGGTTTTTCTTTTTAATTTGTTTTCAACAGGATAGAGCTGCGCTACGGGCTTTGCTGACAGTTCGTAATCACATGCCCATAATTAACAGCCAACAAGATCGTGCTCGTTACGGTTTAGCCACCACAGGAGGGTGAGTGTATGTCAGAAAAATCGGAAGTCAGCAGCGCTCCTTCCACTCGCAAGAAAAAACAACTACTGCCAGCTGAAGTCGATGCGCAGTTGCATTCGATGGACCGGCGCCGTTTTCTCGGCAAAGGCATGGCGATGGCGGGCACCACGCTGGCCGCGGGCGCGGTCGGCGCCACGGCTGCACGCGCGGCGCCGCTGCCGGTTCCCGAGTCCAACCGGAGCATGGGCAAGCCCATTCCGGCGACCGAGTACGGGATACCTTCGAAGTTCGAAAAACACGTCGTGCGCCGGCGCACCGACGTATTTGTCAATCGCCAGAACTGGTCTGACTGGAGCATGACGCCGCTGCAGTACCAGCCCGGCATCATCACACCCAACGGCCTCATCTTCGAGCGTCACCATGCCGGAACGCCGGACATCGATCCCGCAGCGCACCGCCTGGTGATCCACGGCATGGTCAAGCAGCCGCTGACGTTCGCGATGGATGATCTCGTGCGCTATCCATCGGTGTCGCGCTTCCATTTCCTCGAGTGCTCGGGCAACGGCCTGGCGGATTGGCTGAAGCCCTCATCCAAGACCGTGCAGCAGACCCATGGACTGCTGTCGGGTGCGCTATGGACGGGCGTACCGGCCGCAACGCTGCTGGAGGAAGCGGGTATCGATCCCAAGGCGAAATGGGTGCTGTTCGAGGGTGCGGATGGCTCGGCGCACACGCGTTCCGTACCCATCGAGAAGGTGCTCGACGACGCGCTGATCGTGTATGCGATAAACGGCGAGGCACTGCGCCCGGAAAACGGTTATCCGGTGCGAGTGATGATCCCGGGTTGGGAAGGCAACGTCAGCGTGAAGTGGCTGCGGCGGATCAAGCTCGGCGAAGAACCGTGGCACTTTCGCAGCGAAACGGCGCGTTATACCGACCCGATGCCGGATGGCAAGTGGCGGCAGTTCAGCATGGTGATGGAATGCAAGTCCGTCATCACTTCGCCGTCGGGCGGGCAGACGCTGAAACGTCCGGGTTTCTACGAAGTGACCGGGCTCGCATGGTCCGGCACCGGCAAGGTCCGCCATGTCGACGTTTCGTTCGACGGCGGCCAGAACTGGCGTGAAGCGATGCTGGAAGAGCCGGTCATGGACAAATGCCTGACTCGTTTCAAAATCGGATGGAACTGGAACGGCGGCCCCGCGGTGCTCATGAGTCGCGCGGTCGACAGCACCGGCTACGTTCAGCCCTCCGTTCAGGATCTGCAGAAAACGCGAGCCATCGTGGGCTTCGTGCAACACCACAACGCGATCCAGCCCTGGATCGTCGGAGCGAAAGGGGAGGTGACCAATGGCATTGGCAAAGCTTAAGCTGCTGGCAGTGTCGACGGCCGCTGCGCTCGCTGTTATCGGCTGTGCGGGCACCGGCACCGGTGGCGGCATGGCTGTCAAGAGCGCGACCGGCATTCCTATGGGCGCCACGGGCCCGCATGCGGTCCAGCCGCTGCCGGACAAGCCGCGATTCGGCCAGCCCGTCAGCGAGGCCGACCTGGGCGCGTGGAACATCGACATCCGCACGCCCGATGGCGCCGGACTGCCACCCGGCAGCGGGACCGTCGCCCAGGGCAAGAAGATCTACGAGGCCAAGTGCGCTGCCTGTCATGGGGCGGATGCCAAGGGCGGCTCCGTGTATGGCACGATGGTGGGCGGTATCGGCTCGTTCAAGGGCAGCCCCCGGATACTGACGCCAGGAAGCATGTATCCGTATGCTCCCATCCTGTTCGACTACATTCGGCGCACGATGCCGATGGACAGCCCGCAAACACTGACCACCAGCGAGGTCTATGCACTATCGGCGTATCTGCTCAATTTGAACGGCTTGCTTCCCGCTGATGGGGCGGTCGACCAGAACAGCATGGCGCGGATCAAGATGCCGAACCGTGACGGCTTTCTGATCGACGACCGTCCGGATTCCAGGGCGGTGCGCTGCATGACGAATTGCAAATAGGAGCCGCTCAGGGCATTTGCCGGAAGGAAGGGAAAACCAGCGGGCCCGAGCGGGCCCGTTTTTTTGTACGGGTCCGCTCTGGTTTGCCCGCGCGTGCTGCCTTCCCGCCAGGTAAGCGGTAGAATCGTCGGATATTCGATCGAGGAGATCGCAGAGATGGCCAAGAATGCCGCCCAATGGGGTGAACTCCCCAGGTTTCCATCCTCGCATTACGTGGATACCCGCATCTATACCGATCAGCGGATATTCGCGGAGGAGCGCGCGAGGATCTTCAACCAGTGCTGGTATATCGCCTGTCACGAGTCGGAGATTCCGAACGCCTGCGACTACCGCGCGTTCCAGCATCCCGGCGGCACGCCGCTCGTCATCGTTCGGGGCGAGGACATGAAGGTGCGCAGCTTCTACAACATCTGTCCCCACCGGGGCAATACGCTGCTCTACGATCCCGCGGGCAACGCGAAGCGCATCACATGCATTTTCCACGCCTGGTCCTTCGACACGCAGGGCAACTGCATCGACATCTCACGCGAGGGGGAGGGCTATCAGGGCCGCTTCTGCAAGGCCGATGCGGCGTTGCGCGAAGTGCGAACCGAAATGGGGTACGGCGGGTTCGTATGGGTCAACGTCGACGACAACTGCGGGCCACTGCAAGAGTACATCGGCACCGCGATGAGCGAGCTGGAGCCTTATATGGGTATGCCGCTCGAGGTATTCCATTACCACCGCGCGATCGTCAACACCAACTTCAAGCTGTGGCACGACACCAACAGCGAGTTCTATCACGACTACATGCACTACTTTAACCGGGTGACCGGCATGATGCAGCCCGGATATTTCGACCGCAAGTGCGTCGGCTATCCCAACGGGCACGTCCTGGTCGGATCAATGGAGATCAAATACGACGCCTACGCGGGGAGCAAGGCGCGCGGCGTGGGCTGGCCCGGGCTCGCCGCCGGCGGCTGGATCCTGATCGATCTTTTTCCAGGCATGACCTATAACCTGCGCACCTCCGTGCTGCGGATGGATACCATGATCCCGTTGGGTCCCAACCAGGTGGCGATCGAGTATCGGGGCCTCGGGTTGAAGAGCGACACGCGGGAGGAGCGGGCGCAGCGCGTTTTCGACCACAACACCATCTGGGGACCGTTCGGGCGCAACCTGCACGAGGATCTTCTGGGGGTGCACGGCCAGGGCCGGGCCATGCGCGAAGGGACGGACAGCCGGTGGGTGCTGCACGGACGCGAAGAGAATTCGACGATACACGACGAAATTGGCATGCGGCATTACTACGCCGAGTGGAGCAGACGCATCGGACGCAAGTCGTTCGATCCCTTCGACGAGCGCAAGGTATCGGCGGTGGCCTGACGATTCGACACGCAGCGGCGGGCGCGCCGTTCATGCGCTCGCCCAGCCTTGAGGACAAGATGCTGGACCGAACCCTAGTCGAGGAGCTGATCTATCGCTCCTGCCTGTTGCTGGACGAGAAAGATTTCAAGGGATATCTCGACCTGTGCGACGAAGACTACCGCTACACGATCGCGACACACAGCCCGGAGATCCGCCGGGACATGATCTGGCTGGAGCATGACAAGAAAGGCATGACGAACCTGCTCACCCAGCTGCCCCGGCACAACAGCGACCACTCGCCGCTCACCCGCCATGCGACGGTCTATACAGTGCGGGTTGACGCGGCAGGGCAGCAGGGCGATGTCGTGAGCGCGCTGCAAGTATTCAAGACGGCGCTCGAGGGCGGAGCGACCGAGCTGTTCGCGGTCGGCAAGTACCTGGACACGGTGAAGTTCGATGATGGGAAATTGCGGTTGCTCAAGCGAGTGGTGAAGCTCGATACCCGCATGCTTGGCATCGGGTATCACATCCCGTTCTAAGCAAACTGGGAACGGCGACGCGGACCATGAGGATCGAGCTCAATGCGAGAAACCGCGCCTATCAATTTTCCGCCGCGGAAAACCAGCGCATACTCTACGCCGGCCTGGCCGCGGGCATCAATCTACCCTACGAGTGCGGCAGCGGCACTTGCGGGACCTGCAAAGCGCGGCTGGTTTCCGGGGAAGTCGACGACCTGTGGCCGCAGGCGCCGGGCCGCAAGTATCTCAAGCAGCCGGGCGAGTTCCTGATGTGCCAGGGCGCCGCGCGCAGCGACTGCAGTCTCGAAGTCGCAAGCTTCGTGTACAACATGGATGCCGGCGCCTGTTTGCCGGCAGCCGGTCGCGGCACAACGCGACATGCGCGCAGGCTGACCCACGACGTCATTGGCTTCTCCGTCGCGCTGGAGGCGCCTTGCGATTTCGATGCCGGGCAATTCATGGTGATGCAGGTGCCGAACGTGCCCGGCTATCGAGGCTATTCCATGGTGAACTACGAACGCAGCGCGCGCAGTCTGGACTTCGTCGTGAAGAGGAAGCCGGGCGGAGGCGCCTCCGCATGGCTGTTTAACGGCAATATCGAAAATCAGCCGGTAGAGCTGTTCGGCCCGCTCGGAACCGCGACCTTTTTCCCGGCCATGGCCAAGAGCATCCTGTGCATCGCCGGCGGCAGCGGCATCGCCGGCATGATGTCGATATTGGAACGCGCCTGCCAGGAACGATATTTTGACCAGTACAGCGGCTATGTCTTCTTTGGCGTGCGCTCGATGAAGGACGCGTTTTTTCTTGCGGAACTGTCGCGCTTCCGCACCGAGTTTTCGCAGAAACTCACGGTGACGATTGCGCTGTCAGACGAAGACGTGCCGGATGCTGCTGCGCAACGCCACCCGGCGCTAGCCTTTGACAGAGGACTGGTGCACGAAGTGGCGGCACGCCACATGAAAGGCAAGTATCACAACCTGCGTGCTTATGTCGCGGGACCGCCCCCGGCGGTGGATGCGGCGATCCGCATGCTGTTGCTGGAAGCAAGACTCACGACCGATAATATTCGTTACGATAAATTCAGCTGATGGCGCGAAAGTTCGTATGCCGCCGCGCAGATGTTCCGGCGAACGGAATGGCGGCGTTTGATGCCGGGGACGGGCTCAAGGTGCTGATTGCCAACTCCGGCGAGGAGTATTTCGCGTGCCAGGCGACGTGCCCGCACCAGGATGTGTCGTTGGCGGAGGGGCTCTACGATGGTTCAGTGCTGACCTGTCACCAGCACCTTTGGCAATGGGACATCCGCAGCGGGTCGCCCATCGGGCTCGCCGAGATGCCGCTTGAGTGCTTTAAGGTGGAAATGGACAACGACTCAATCTACGTCGATACACCGGGCGCGCTCAACGTCGGTGAGCTGTTTGCGGGTCTCCCTGAAGGCACTCTCGCGCAAATCAACGCGCTGGCGAGGCGTGAAGAGTACCCGCAGGGCGGTACCCTTTATGAAGTGGGCGATCCAGTTGACGACTTTTACGTGCTAGAGTCGGGACGCGTGGAATTTCTGATCGGCCGCGACGACCGTACCAGTCCTGCCGGCTTCATGCTGAGGAAAGGGGAAGTGTTCGGGTGGGCTGCGCTGCTCGAAAGCCAGCCGGTAAGAATCGCCAAGGCGACGTGTATCGAGCGCTCGACGCTGTTGAGGATCAATGGGAAACGGGTGCTGAACGTGCTGGAGGCTGATCCCGCGTCCGGATATGTCGTGATGAGGCGCCTCGCCTCGCTCATCGCGCGCTATCTCGCTTCGTCAGGCGCAAGATGAACGGAATTTCAGCGTAGAGTACGGGATACTTGTTATTATTCTCTTGCGGATCGAACGACAATGAGATCGTGAGCATCGTTTCGTCACGTCGTTGGCAATTCAACCAGAAAAGGAGGGTGTCATGACATTCATCAATCGCGTTCTAAAGAGTATCGGCGTTGTGGTTGCCGGCGGCGCACTGTTAGGCGGAGCGCAGGCTGCGGACATCGACTACGGCAAGCCCGGAGGGCCGGTCAAGCTGGTGGTCGGCTATCAGCCCTACTACACGCAGGCGTGGTCGGGCGTGGTGATGCGCGGCAAGAAGTTCTACGAGAAATACCTGCCCAAGGGCTCGGAGGTCGAATTCCAGATCGGGTTGCAGGGCGCGATCATCGTCAACAACATGCTGGCCGGCAAGCAGCACATCGGCTACATGGGTGACATGCCGTCCATCGTATCCACCACCAAGACGGAAGTAGCCGATGTCCGCATCGTCGCCAACCTGGGTATCGCGCACGATCAATGCAATATCTTCCTCGTGCGCAACGATGCCCCGCAGTTCGCGAACCCGACGGAAGCCATCAAGTGGCTGCACGGCAAGGAGGTGGCGGTGCCCAAGGGAAGCTGCACCGACCGCTACGCCCAGGCCGTCTACAAGAAATACAACGTGGAGCCCAAGGCTTATCTCAACCAGAACATCGAGGTGATCACGAGCAACTTCCGCGCCGGCAAGATCGACGCGGCCGTGATCTGGGAGCCGACGGCGTCGCGCCTGGTGCTGGAAGGCCTGGCACGCCGCGCCGTCACCGGGGTCACGCCGCAGGAGAACGACGGCGGTTTCCTGGCCATGCGTTACGACCTGATCCGGCAGCGGCCGGATGTCGTGAAGGCCTGGCTCAACGCGGAACTCGACGCGCAACTCTTCATCGCTGACTCGAAAAACTCCAATGAAGTGGTCAAGATCGCCAAGGAGCAAACCACGGGATTTACCGACAAGGTGCTGTGGTACTCGCTCTACGGCCAGTATGCGGCTGATCAGGACGGCGCGAAGGTGCGCAATACAATGTATTTCACCATTTCGCCGCCGGCGCGCGAGCTGATCGACCGCGCGGCCACCTTCCTGTTCTCGATCAAGAGCATCAGCACGCCGACGCTGCGGCCGGAAGCGGTGATGCCGCAATTCGCCGAGGAGGTGCTCAAGGAGCGCAAGGTGAAATCTCCGGTGGGCGCGGTGCAGGCGCTGCCGGAATCGCAGTTCAAGCCAGCGAGCTGAGATCACAGGGCCGGCCTCCTGGCCGGCCCTTTCCCTGCCGCTTTAGGTGGCGGAGTACGGCACCTGCGCGATCCGCGCATGGTTGGCGCGGGCATCGGCAGAAACGAGAACAGACGAAGTCAATGAAGCGGGTTGCAGAGCGCGTTGCAGCGCGGGACTAGCGGTGCCGAAATGAGCCGGGTGATGATGACGATACAGATGTTTGCGCAGTGGCTGAAGAGCCCGCGGCCTTATCTCATGCTCGTCGGCTTCGCGCTGTTTCTGGGCTTTTGGTACTTGTCGGTGGAAGCGTTGAAGCTGCCGCGGTTCCGGGAAATGCCGGGTTTTACGTCCGTCTTCAAGGAATGGCTCAACCCCGATCCGGTCTACGGCCTGTCGATCTACACCGCGGAATACTACACGCACATCTGGGTAAGCGTCTGGCGCGTGACCCAGGCCTTCTTTCTTGCGACGCTGCTCGGGGTGCCGTTCGGCCTGTTCCTGGGCTGGTCTCGCAAATTCAAGGAATACGCATTCCCGCTGTTCGAAACCCTGCGGCCGATTCCGATCCTGGCGTGGGTGCCGCTGGCGATCGTGATATTCATTGCCACGGAATCCGCGGTGATCTATCTCACGTTTCTCGCGTCATTTTTCGCCACCGCGCTCAACACGATGCTTGGAGTACAGTCGATCGACGAGTCCTACATCCGCGCGGCACACTGCCTGGGGGCGAAGAATCGGCAGGTATTCATGCATATCGTGATCCCCGGGGCGCTGCCGTTCATTTTCACCGGCTTGCAGATCTCGGTGGGGGTGGCATGGTTCTCACTGGTCGCCGCCGAGATGGTTTCCGGGCAGTATGGCCTCGGCTACGTGATCAACACTTCGTACATGATGGTGCGCTACCCGACGATCGTCATCGGTATGGTCACGCTCGGCGCCGTGGGTTACGCCACCAGCGCGATGGTTCGTATCCTCGGCGACTATCTGATGCAATGGCGGGTGCGCGAGCTCGCCCTGGGGGGCAACTGAGTGGATGCCACGGCGGCTCGACTGGCGGGGCGCGCGGCCACAGCGGTCAGCCGCGGAGCGATCCGTATAGAGGACGTGGTCAAGATCTACGATCCCCAGGGCGCGGCGGTGATGGCGGTCGACCATTGCACGCTGGATATCAACGCGGGTGAAATCTGCATGATCGTCGGGCCTTCGGGTTGCGGAAAGACGACCTTGCTCAATGCGATCGCTGGATTCCATGAGATCACCTCGGGGCGCATCCTGCTCGACGGCGAGGTCCTGTGCAGCACCGAGAATCCCAAGGCCGAGCCGGGATCAGACCGTATCGTGGTGTTCCAGAACGGCGCGTTGTTCCCCTGGAAGACCAATCTGGAGAACATCGCCTTCGGACCGGTGATGCAGCGCAAGATGACGCGGGCCGAGGTGAACGAGAAGGCGCTCGACATGATGGCGGACGCCGGTTTGTCAGGTGTCGAGCATAACTATCCCGGCGAAGTTTCCTCCGGCATGCGGCGACGCGTCGAGATCGTGAGAGCGCTGATGAACGACCCCAAGGTACTGCTGCTCGACGAGCCGTACCGCGCGCTCGATTCGCTCACCAAATCGGTGATGCACGAAGCGCTGCTCGAGATCTACTACAAGAACAGGGTGACGATTTTTTTCATTACGCACGACCTGGAGGAGGCGATATTTCTCGGCCACAAGGTGGCGATCATGACGACCAGGCCGTGCCGGCCCAAGAAGATACTGGACGTGGACATTCCTCATCCGCGAGATTACAGCGTGCTTACCTCCAGGCGCTTCCGCGAGTTGATGGAGGAAACCAACGAGGCAGTGCACGAAGAGGCGCTGAAAGCGTTCGCGGCAGGGGAAAAGGAAGGTTGAGCCGGAAATGCCGGTCACCAGGAGACAGGGTTTGCAGCAATCGCTGGTCCGCGGTGCGATCTCCCTGGCCGCGTTCGTGATCCTGTGGGAGGTTGGTGCGCGTTCCAGGCAGTGGCTAGGCCTGGACGCCTTCGAGTGGCTGCGCGAATTGCTTGCCTGGTTCGGTTGGGAAAAGAAGTTCCTGCCCTGGATCGGCGCAGTGCCAGCCCCGAGCATTGTATTGACCAAATGGGCGCAGATCATTCATGACGCCAGTTACTGGCAGAGCTGGTACATGAGCTTGTTCCGGGTCGCAGCCGGGTTCACCGCCGCGATGATCATCGGCATTCCGTTCGGCCTGCTGATCGCCGTCAGTCGCACCGCGTACGGGATCAGCTTCCCGGTATTTGAAGTGCTGCGGCCGATTCCGCCGCTGGCGTGGGTGCCGGCTTCGATCATTTTCTGGCCAACGCAGGAGCTTGCTATCGCGTTTGTGACGTTTCTCGGCGCGTTCTACACCATCGTAATCAACGTGGTCGGCGGAGCGAAGTCCATAGACATGCGGTACTACCAGGCTGCGCAGTCGATGGGCGCGACGAACTGGGACATCTTCAGGCGCATCGTCCTTCCGGGCACGCTGCCTTCGATCATGGTCGGCTCCGCGGTGGGCATGGGCATTACCTGGGAAGTGGTGGTGGCGGCCGAGATGATTTCGGGCGGCGGCAGCCAGATCGGCGGCACCGCCGGCGGCGGTCTCGGCTTCTTCATCTGGAATTCCTATGTCGGCGGCTCGTACGAGCAAATCGTGGTCGGCATGATCAGCATCGGCATCGCCGGCTTCATCTGCAGCGAGCTGCTGCGGGCCGCTGGTAAGTACGTGACACCGTGGCTGCGGCTCAGATAGACGCACCGCAGGAACGATTACATGGGACAGGTGGAATTTACAAGGCCGACAATCGTAGCGGGCGAAATCACCCTCTCGCACGTCAGCAAGAGCTATGGCACGACCGAGTCCAGGAAAGACGTGGTCAAAGATTGCTCGTTTACCATTGAACGCAGCAAGCTTACCGTGATGGTCGGTCCTTCGGGGTGTGGCAAGAGCACGCTGATACGTCTCATGGCCGGCTTCGAAAAACCGACGTCCGGCGAAATCAGGCTCGACGGCGAACCGGTCACCGGCCCTGCGCGCGACCGGCTCGTGCTGTTCCAGGAGACCGCACTGTTTCCCTGGATGACCACCTACGACAATATTCTCTACGGGCCGCGCGCCCGGGGCGAGGTGACGACGAGCACGCTCGAGTTTGCGGAATTTCTGCTCGCCAAGGTCGGGCTACAGGATTTTCGCCAAAAATATCCGACCCAGCTCTCGGGCGGTATGCAGCGTCGCGCGGAACTCGCGCGCGCCATGATCAACAATCCCAAGGTCATGATACTTGACGAGCCGTTCCGCGGTCTCGATGCGATGACCAAGCAACTGATGTGGGAGTACTACGCCGCCCTCTACGAAGAGAACCGCCGCACCAATTTCTTCATCACCACCGACATCGACGAGGCCATTTTCCTGGCGGACCGGCTGCTGGTGATGTCGAACATTCCCACGCAGGTGCGGGCGGTCATAGAAGTCGACGTCCCACGCCCGCGCAAGCTCTCCGACATCGTGGAGAACGACCGCGCCAACGAGATCAAGATGCAGGCGCTCTCGATTCTGCACGAGGAGGCGATGAAATCGTTTTCGCGCGGCAGCAAGGCGGCCGCTGATTTCGTCGAAGCGTACTCGAAGCGCATCTCCAAGACCTGAACGCGCGCATGGACTGGTGGGTCACCCGCGAAGCCATCATCGCCCTGGCCGTGCTGGGCGCGATCGTATCGGTCTCCGCTTCACTCCTGCAGTCGAGCGGCAGAATAGACGCTGGACGGGCGCAGCAACTCAACACGGCCGGCTACGGCCTCATGGCGGCGAGCATGCTGCTGTTCATCGTCGCCGGATTCAAATCATGACGGCGAAGATCCTCGATGGCAACGCCGTTGCAAGGCAGATCCGCGGCCAATTGCGGGAGCGTGTCGATGCCCTCAAGGCGAGGGGCGTGACGCCAGGCCTGGCGGTGATCGTGGCAGGTGACAATCCCGCTTCCAAAGTCTACGTGAGCAACAAGGCCAGGGCGTGCGCTGAGGCCGGCCTGCATTCCGAAGTTCACGCCATCGGGGGGGGAAGTCCGGAGCGCACGGTCCTGACGACGCTCGAGCAGCTGAACCGCGATCCGCGCATACACGGCATCATCGTGCAACTGCCGTTGCCGTGCGGGCTCGATGCCGAGCGTATCACGCAGTCCGTTGCAGTGGAGAAGGACGTGGATGGATTCAACTGGTGCAATCTGGGGGCACTGGTCGGCGGGCACCCGTCTTTCGTTCCGTGCACGCCGCTGGGGGTCATGAAACTGCTCGACCACGCCGGAGTTTCCATCGAAGGTAGCCACGCGGTCATAGTGGGCCGCAGCAACATCGTGGGCAAGCCGCTGGGCCTGATGCTGATCGCACGCGGCGCGACCGTGACGGTGTGCAATTCCAAAACTCCCGATCTGGGGGAGGTGACGAAACGCGCGGACATCCTGATTGCGGCGGCCGGCAAGCCGGGGCTCATCGATGCCGCGATGGTGAAGCCGGGCGCGGTGGTGATAG
>CAZCGD010000139.1:0-2476 GCA_964498105.1 uncultured Streptomycetaceae bacterium | reverse complement strand
CGCTCTCCGACGCGCGCTTCGGGATCGGCACCACTTTCATTATCGATCTGTGGTTCACCGGCATCATCCTTGTCGGGCTGGCGGTGTCTCTGGCGTGGCGCGCATCGCGCACCGCCGCGGTCGCGGGGCTTGCCGTGTTGTGCGGCTACGTTGGATTCCAGGGCATGCAGCAGCAGCGCGCGATCGAGTGGGGACTGGAGTATGCCCGTGGCGGGGGGCTGGCCGGGGCTACTGTGACCGCGCTGCCGCGCCCCGTTTCACCATTCAACTGGCTGGTGATCGCGCGTAGCGGCGAACAGGTGCGTTACAGCTTCGTCAACCTGGTGCGGAGTGAACCCATCGCCCCCGCCGCGGACGCCGGCTTTATCACCCGCCTCGATTCCGTCCACCTGCCGCTCGGCCTGGCAAAGTGGGTCTACGCCAGCCGCTACGGCTCGTCGGACGCGGAGCGGGCGATCGCCCGCGAAGCCTGGTCGCAGCCGCGGTTCGAATTTTTCCGCTGGTTCGCCGAAGAGCCGATGCTGCTGCGCGTGGATTCGGGCAATCCCTCGACCTGCGCGTGGTTCCAGGACTTGAGGTTCTTCACCCCGGGGCGCGACACTTGGCCGTTCCGCTACGGTATGTGCCGCGAGGCCGGCGGCCAGTGGCGGACATATCAGTTATTGGGAGAGAATACGAAGCAACCCGTTCTCTGAGGAGATACCCCATGCGCTTCAAAACCCTTGCCATTGCTGCGCTCGCCGCGTTCATCGCCGTCAGCCCGGATCGCCCGGAAGCGCAGACTGTGACCGTGCAGTTAAAACCGCAGGAGCACTACGTGCGGCCGTTCCCGCCGTTTCGCATCGTGGGCAACCTGTATTACGTCGGGACCTATGATCTGGCGGTGTACTTGATCACCACGCCGCAGGGCCACATGCTGGTCAATACCGGCATCAATGATTCGGCGCCGATGATCAAGGCCAACGTCGAAAAGATGGGTTTCCAGTTTTCGGACATCAAGCTGCTGCTCGCGACCCACGGGCACTGGGACCACGTCGGCGCGTTCGCGGAAATCAAACGCATGACCGGCGCGCCGTTGCTGATGCACGAGGCCGACGCGGGGCTCGTGGAAAGCGGCGGCAGCGAGGATTACCGCTATCCGCAGGGACGAGGCACCACGTACGAGCCGGTCAAGGTCGACCAGCGCCTGCGGGAAGGCGACAAGGTGCGCCTCGGCGGCACCGAGTTGACGGTGTTGCATCATCCCGGACACACGAAGGGTTCCACGACGTTTTCATTCACGGTGCGCGACGCGGGGCGCGACTACAACGTGCTCATCGTGAATATGGGCAGCATCAATCCGGGGGTCACGGTAAGCAACATGCTCGCGTTTCCCGGGATCAAGGACGCCTATGCCAGTACTCTCGCGCGCCAGAAACAGATGCAGCCCGACATCTGGGTGGCGTCTCACGCCGCGCAGTTCAACATGCACCAGAAGTACAAGCCCGGCGATCCCTACGATCCCAACCGCTTCATGGACCCGAACGGCTTCGGCGCGAAAATCCAGTTTTACGAGAAGCTGTTCCAGGCGGCGCTGGCGCGGGAGCGCGAAGCGCAGTCGAAGTAACGCCCGGAGACAATTCATTGGGGGCAGCGACATGAAAGCGAATTCTTTCGTCCCGTGGGCCGGGGCGCTGGCGGCGATGCTGGCCCTGACCTCCTGCCAGACGGTGCAGACCACCCAGCCGGGCGCGGTCGGCGTGGAGCGCCAGCAGTCCATGCTGCTGTCGGCCGCTCAGGTCGACAAGAGCGCGGTGCAGGCTTACCAGCAGGAGATGAAAAAGGCGGCGGCCAAGGACCTGCTCAATCGCGATGCCGCGCAGGTGACGCGCGTGAAGACCATCGCGCAACGATTGATTCCGGCGACCGCGGCATTCCGCGCCGACGCTCCGAAGTGGGCGTGGGAAGTCAATGTGATCACTTCCGGCGAAGTCAACGCCTGGTGCATGCCCGGCGGCAAGATGGCGGTCTATACCGGGCTCATCGAGAAGCTCAAGGTCACGGACGACGAGCTGGCCGCGGTGATGGGGCACGAGATCGCGCACGCGCTGCGCGAGCACGGGCGCGAACGCATGTCGCAGGCGTACGCCCAGCAGCTCGGCCTGCAGGTGGTCGGTGCCGCGCTTGGCCTGGGCCAGGGCGGAATGCAGCTCGCGCAAATCGCCACCGACGTCACGTTCAACCTCCCCAATTCGCGCGAGCACGAGATCGAGGCCGACCGCGTCGGCGTCGAGCTCGCGGCCCGAGGAGGCTACGACCCGCGCGCCGCGGTCACGCTGTGGCAGAAGATGGGGCAGACGGGCGGCGGAGCGCCCCCGCAATTCCTCTCCACCCATCCTTCACCGCAGAACCGCGCGAGCGACCTCACGAATTACGCCGCGCGCGTGATGCCGTTATACGAATCAGCGCGTAGGCGCTGATTCCAGCCGTCAGCCGC
>CAZCGD010000138.1:0-6419 GCA_964498105.1 uncultured Streptomycetaceae bacterium | reverse complement strand
CGCCGTTTCCGGGCGGGGCTGGCGTTGACTTCGGTCAAGGCCGCCGTACCACCGGCTGTGTAGAATTCCGACCGACGCGCGGCACCGAACGACATGGGTCACAGATGAAAATCCACGAGTATCAAGGCAAGGAAATTCTGCGCAAATACGGCGTCGCCACTCCCCGCGGCTTTCCCTGCTTCAGCGTGGACGAGGCGGTGGCGGCGGCAAAGAAGCTCGGCGGCAAGGTCTGGGTGGTGAAAGCCCAGATCCACGCCGGGGGCCGCGGCAAGGGCGGCGGCGTCAAGATCGCCAAGTCGCTGGATGAGGTGAAACAGTACGCCGGCCAGATTCTCGGCATGCAGCTGAAGACGCACCAGACCGGCCCCGAGGGCCAGGAAGTGCGCAGGCTCCTGGTCGAGGAAGGCGCCGACATCAAGAAGGAGCTCTACCTCGGCATGGTGGTGGACCGCGGCTCGCAGCGCGTGGCGCTGATGGCTTCCAGCGAAGGCGGCATGGACATCGAGGAAGTCGCGGCGAGGACGCCGGAGAAAATTCACCGGGTCGTGATCCAGGATCCGTTCAAGGGGCTGGCCGACGCGGACGCCGAAGAAATCGCGCGCAAGATCGGCGTGCCGCAGAACAGCGTCGCGCAGGCGCGTGATTTGCTGAAGGCGCTGTGCAAGGCGTTCGATGACACCGACGCTTCGCTCGCGGAGATCAACCCGCTGATCCTGACCGGCGACGAGAAGGTGGTGGCGCTCGACGCCAAGATGAATTTCGACGACAACGCGCTGTTTCGCCATCCCGAGATAATGGCGTTGCGCGACCTCGACGAGGAGGACCCCGCCGAGGTCGAGGCCTCCAGGTTCGACCTCAATTACATCCAGCTGGACGGCAACATCGGCTGCCTGGTGAACGGCGCTGGCCTGGCGATGGCGACCATGGACATCATCAAGCTCTACGGCGGCAGCCCGGCCAACTTTCTGGATGTCGGCGGCGGGGCGTCCACCGAAAAGGTGACGGAAGCCTTCAAGATCATGCTGAAGAATCGCAAGCTGGCCGCGATCCTGGTCAATATCTTCGGCGGCATCATGAAGTGCGACGTGATCGCGCAAGGGGTGGTCGCGGCGGCGCGGGAAGTGAAGCTCGGCGTGCCGCTGGTGGTGCGGCTGGAGGGCACCAACGTTGACCTCGGCAAGAAGATCCTCGCCGAATCGGGACTGCCCATCATCTCCGGCAACAACATGGCCGACGCCGCCCAGAAGGTGGTCGCGGCCGCCACCGGCAAGTGACCTCGTGCGCGCGGAACCATGGCTGCGTTTTCCCTATGAAAACAGGGGTAGAGTGACCACTCACTTTTGGCTGGGAAAGCAATTTATATGAGCATTCTGATCAACAAGAACACCCGGGTGATGACGCAGGGCATCACCGGCAAGACCGGCCAGTTCCACACCCGGATGGGCAAGGAGTACGCCAACGGGAAGAACTGCTATGTCGCCGGCGTCACGCCGAAGAAAGGCGGGCAGAGCTACGAGGGCATCCCGATCTTCGAAACGGTGAAGGAAGCAAAGGAAAGAACCGGCGCCAACGTGTCCGTGATCTACGTGCCGCCACCGTACGCCGCCGCGGCCATTGACGAGGCAATCGACGCGGGGCTCGATCTCGTCATCTGCATCACCGAAGGCATCCCGGTGCGCGACATGATCCGCACGCACTTCAAAATGCAGGGAAAGAGAACGCTCCTGGTCGGCCCCAACTGCCCGGGGGTGATTACGCCGGACGAGATCAAGATCGGCATCATGCCCGGCCACATCCACAAGCGGGGGCCGGTCGGCGTGGTGTCGCGTTCCGGCACGCTCACCTATGAAGCGGTAGGCCAGTTGATGGAGGTGGGCCTGGGGCAGTCGAGCTGCGTCGGCATCGGCGGCGACCCGGTAAACGGGCTGAAGCACGTAGACGTGCTGAAGATGTTCAACGACGATCCGCAAACCGAAGCCGTGGTCATGGTGGGCGAGATTGGCGGCACCAACGAAGAAGAAGCGGCGCGCTGGATCAAGGCCAACATGAAAAAGCCGGTGGTCGGGTTTATCGCCGGCGTCACTGCGCCGCCGGGCAAGCGCATGGGCCATGCCGGCGCCATCATTTCGGGCGGCAAGGGCACTGCCGGGGAGAAGCTGGCCGTCATGGAAGAGTGCGGCATCAAAATCACGCGCAATCCAGCGGAGATGGGAAAGTTGCTCAAGTCGGTATTGAAATAATCAAGGGGTTTTCTGTCATGCGGGCCGTAAACGGCCTCGCATTCGAGGAGGGCGGTTGGAAGGCGGTACCGTGAAAAAGAAGCGCAGCGGCGGCGGCGCGCTCGGCAGGCCCAAGGGGCGCCCGGTAGACTCGCGCGCGCTGGCCGAAGTCCAGGCGCTGCTTCGAGACGAGCCGCGGCGTCGCGACTTGCTGATCGAGCACTTGCACCGGATACAGGACCGCTACGGCCATCTCTCTGCCGCCCACGTGACGGCGCTCGCGCGCGAGATGGGGCTCGCGCAGACTGAAGTCTACGAAGTCGCCACCTTCTACCACCATTTTGACGTCATCAAGGAAGGCGAAGCGCCGCCCCCGCCGCTCACCGTGCGCGTGTGCGATTCGCTCTCCTGCGAATTATCGGGCGCCGGCGAGTTGATGGCCGGGCTCAAGCGGGCGCTGGGAAGCGGGGTGCGCGTCATCGCCGCGCCCTGCGTCGGCCGTTGCGAGCAGGCGCCGGTCGCGGTGGTGGGGCAGAACCCGGTTGCGCAAGCCACGGTGAAGAAAGTCGAGCCAATTGCACGGTCGAAAGAAACGCGTTGTCCTGTCGGGAAGTACATTCATTACGCCGAGTATCGGCGTAGTGGCGGCTACCGGATCGCCGCCGAGTGCCTGGCCGGCAAGCGCGATGCCGAGGCCATCATGAAGACCATGGAGGACTCGGCCCTGCGCGGATTGGGCGGCGCCGGCTTCCCGGCGGGGCGCAAGTGGCGCATTGTGAGGGCTGAGAAGGCGCCGCGGCTCCTCGCGATCAACATCGACGAGGGCGAGCCCGGCACCTTCAAGGACCGCTATTACCTCGAGCGCGACCCGCACCGCTTCCTGGAAGGCGCGATCATCGCGGCGTGGACGGTGCAGATTTCCGAGGTTTACATTTACCTGCGCGACGAGTACGCGGGCTGCCGCGAGATCCTCGAGCGCGAGTTGCAGGCGCTGCAAGCTGATCCGCCATGCGCGCTGCCGCCGATCTATCTGAGGCGCGGCGCCGGCGCTTATATTTGCGGCGAAGAATCGGCGATGATCGAATCCATCGAGGGCAAGCGCGGCATGCCCAGACTGCGGCCGCCGTACGTCGCGCAAGTGGGGCTCTTCGGCTACCCCACCCTCGAGCACAATATGGAAACGCTGCACTGGGTGCGCGAGATCCTGGAGCAAGGCGCAGCCTGGTTCGCCTCGCAGGGCCGCAACGGCCGCAAGGGACTGCGGTCGTTCTCGGTTTCGGGCCGGGTGAACATGCCGGGGGTCCATCTGGCCCCGGCAGGCATCACGGTGAAGGAGCTGATCGAGGAATACTGCGGCGGCATGCTGCCGGGGCACGCGTTCTACGCCTACCTGCCGGGCGGCGCATCGGGGGGGATACTGCCGGCAAAGATGGGCGACATCCCGCTCGACTTCGACACGTTGAACCAGTACGGCTGCTTCATTGGCTCGGCCGCGATCATGATCCTGTCGGACCAGGACAAGGTTGCGGCAGCCGCGCGTAATCTGATGAAATTCTTCGCCGACGAATCCTGCGGGCAGTGCACGCCATGCCGGGTGGGGACGGCGAAGGCGTTGAAGCTCATGGAAGCGCCGCGCTGGAACCAGGGCCTGCTCGAGGAACTGTCGGTGGCGATGGCGGACGCCTCCATCTGCGGGCTGGGACAGGCGGCGCCGAACCCGATACGCTGCGTGGTTAAGTATTTCCCGAAGGAAATCGAATGAAGCCGTCAGCCGCCAGCCGTCAGTTTTCAGCCAGACCACGCCGGTTTGGCTGACCGCTGACTGCTGGCAACTGACAGCTGCGAGCGGAGCGAGCTTATGACAGCGATGAGCAAGGAAGAGCAAGCTGCGATGCCGGTGGAGTTCAAGCTGAATGGCAAGGACGTGGTCGCCCATGGTGGCGAGACCATCCTCCAGGCCGCCAAGCGTCACGGCGTGGAGATTCCGCATCTCTGCTACATGGAAGGGATGCGGCCGGACGGCAACTGCCGCGCCTGCATGGTCGAAGTGAAGGGCGAGCGCGTGCTGGCGGCCTCGTGCTGCCGCAAGCCCGCCAAGGGCATGGAGGTCGTCACCGACAATGCCCGTGCCGTGGCCTCGCAGAAGATGGTGCTGGAATTGCTGCTCTCCGACATGCCGAAGGAGCGCCACACGCTCGATTCCGAGCTGGACCAATGGGCCGCCAAACTCAAGGTCGGAAAACCGCGCTTCGCGCCGCGGCATCAGCCCAAGGCCGATCTTTCGCACCACGGCATCGCGGTCAACCTCGATTCCTGTATCCAGTGCACGCGGTGCCTCCGCGCCTGCCGCGAGGAGCAGGTGAACGACGTCATCGGCTACGCCTTCCGCGGCGAGCATTCGAAGATCGTATTCGACCTCGACGACCCGATGGGTGAATCCACCTGCGTCGCGTGCGGCGAGTGCGTGCAGGCGTGCCCGACCGGCGCGCTAATGCCGGCGCGCAACGCCGGCATGGTGAAGCCGGACAAGCAGGTGCACTCGGTATGCCCGTACTGCGGCGTTGGCTGCCAGCTTACATACGCAGTCAAGGACAACAAGATCCTCTACGTCGACGGACGCGACGGCCCGTCCAACCATGGGCGCTTGTGCGTGAAGGGCCGCTACGGCTTCGATTACGTGCACCACAGGCAACGGCTGACAAAGCCGCTGATCCGCAAGCCCGGCGTGCCCAAGCACGCGGATTTCACGATGGACCCGGCGAATCCGCTCGAGTATTTCCGCGAGGCGAGCTGGGAGGAAGCACTGGATCTCGCCGCCGGAGGGTTCAAGGAAATTCGCGACCGGGAAGGGAACATGAGCGGCAGGCTCGCGCTCGCCGGCTTTGGCTCGGCCAAGGGCACCAATGAAGAGGCGTACCTGTTCCAGAAGCTGGTGCGCACGGGCTTTGGCTCGAACAACGTGGACCACTGCACGCGGCTGTGCCATGCCTCGAGCGTGGCGGCGTTGATGGAAGGCGTCGCTTCCGGCGCGGTATCGAACCAGGTGAGCGACGTCGCCCACGCGGAAGTGATCTTCCTGATCGGAGCCAACCCGGTGTCGAACCACCCGGTGGCGGCGACCTGGATCAAGAACGCGGCGAAGAACGGGGCGAAGCTGATCTACGCCGACCCGCGGCGCTCGGATCTGTCGCGCCACGCTCACATCATGCTGCAATTCAAGCCCGACACCGATGTCGCGCTGCTGAACGCCATGATGCACACCATCGTGGACGAAGGCCTCGTGAACGAGGACTTCATCAAGGACCGCACCATCGGCTACCAGGCGCTGAAGAAGAACGTCGCCGGCTACAGCCCCGAAGCGATGGCGCCGGTCTGCGGTATCCCGGCCGGGACCATCAGGGAAGTCGCGCGGCTCTATGCCACGTCGAAGAGCTCGATGATCCTGTGGGGCATGGGCATTTCGCAGCACGTCCACGGCACCGACAACGCGCGCTGCCTGATCGCGTTGTGCCTGATGACCGGCCAGATCGGCCGCCCCGGCACCGGGCTGCACCCGCTGCGCGGCCAGAACAACGTCCAGGGCGCCTCCGACTCGGGGCTGATCCCAATGGTGTTCCCGGATTACCAGCGCGTCGACAATCAGGAGGCCCGCGCGCGCTTCGAGAAACTGTGGGGCGCGACGCTCGATCCCAAGCCGGGCCTGACGGTCGTTGAAATCGTGCACGCGGTGCTCGACGGCAAGATCCGCGGCATGTACGTGATGGGTGAAAACCCGGCGATGTCCGACCCCGATGCGCATCATGCACGCGAGGCGCTCGCCAGGCTCGAGCACCTGGTGGTGCAGGAAATCTTTCTTACGGAAACCTGCTATTACGCGGACGTCATCCTGCCCGCGACCGCGTGGCCGGAGAAGGACGGCACCGTCACCAACACCGACCGCATGGTGCAGCTGGGGCGAAGAGCGCTCGACGCGCCGGGTGAGGCAAAGGAAGATCTCTGGATCATCCAGGAACTGGCGCGGCGCATGGGGCTCACGTGGAACTACGATGGCCCGCGCGATGTGTTCAATGAAATGCGCAAGGGGATGAACTCGATCGCAGGCATCACCTGGGAGCGGCTGGAGGCGGAAAGCTGCGTAACCTATCCTTGCGAAAAAGAAGGGGATCCAGGTCAACCAATTGTGTTTGTTGATAAATTCCC
>CAZCGD010000137.1:0-1693 GCA_964498105.1 uncultured Streptomycetaceae bacterium | reverse complement strand
GAATCCAGGCTCGAAAATCAACACGCTGGGCGACTTTCTGGCGGAAGCCAGGGCAAAACCGGGACGGATCAACATCGCCTTCGCGGGCCTGGGCAGCGGCACGCACTTGAACAGCGAGAAGTTCAGGTTCGACGCCCGCATCGACTACACGCTGGTGGCGTACAAGGGCTCGGGGGAAATATTTCCCGACCTGCTGGGCGGGCGCGTCGACACCTATTTCACGCCGATTTCGGCGGGCCTGCCGTTCATCCAGGCGGGCAAGCTGCGGGCGCTTGCCGTGACCTCGGCCAGGCGCGCGACCCAGCTGCCGAACGTGCCGACGATCGCGGAGGCAGGCGTCCCTGGATTCGAGTTCGTGCTCTGGTTCGGCTTGTGGGGTCCGACCGGCATACCCAACCCGGTCGTCGCGAGGATCCGGAAGGATTTCGGCGTGGCGCTGGCGGATCCCGGCGTGCGCGAGAAGCTCGCGACGCTCGGAAACGAGGTCATGATCATGACCCCGGCCCAGTTCAGGAAGACGATTCAGGACCAGATCGCGGAAACGAGGGTGATCTTCAAGGCGGCCGGCATCAAGCCCCAATGATTCGCAGGCGAATCATTTAATGGGTGATACGTATCCGGCCGTGAAGGTGGCCGCCGTCCAGGCGGCCTCCGTTTTTCTCGATCGGGAAGGCTCGACGCAGAAAGCCTGCAACCTGATCCGCGAGGCGGGTGCGAACGGCGCGCGCGTGATCGCTTTCCCGGAAGGCTTCATCCCGGCGCACCCGGTCTGGTATCACCATCATCCCGCGACCAGCGTCATTGCCAACCGCCTTTCTGTCGAGCTTTTCAAAAACGCCGTCGAGATTCCCGGCCCGGAGATCGAGGCGCTGTGCGCGGCCGCGCGCGACGCCAACGCCTACGTCGTGATGGGCGTGTGCGAAAAGATGCCGAAGACGATAGGCACCATGTTCAATACGCAGGTGTTCATCGGGCCCGGCGGGACGGTGCTGGGCAAGCATCAGAAGTTCATGCCCACCGTCGGCGAGCGGCTGGTGCACATGGGCGGATTCGGCGACACGCTGTCGGCGGTCCCGACCGAGTTCGGGCCGATGACCGGGCTCATCTGCGGCGAGAATTCCAACCCGCTCGCCGTCTTCGCCATGACGGCCGAGAGCTCGCGCATTCACGTCATGAGCTGGCCCAATCACTTTCCGACAAGCGGCGACCCGATGAGGAACCGCGTCTCGGTGGACTCGCAGGCGTTCGCCCAGATGAGCAAGGCGTGGGTGATCTCCGCCTGCGGGACGGTGGACGACGATATGATCCGCAAGCTGGAGGTCGGGCCGGAGGCCACGAAACTCCTGCGCAGCCCCGACTGCTGCGGCGGCAGCGTCATCGTCTCGCCCGGCAGCCGGGTCGTTGCCGGTCCGTTGGGCGCGGAAGAGGGCATCCTGTATGCCGAGTGCAATCTCGAGCTGGGCGTCCTTGCCAAGCTGCGCCACGATTTCGTCGGCCACTACAACCGGCCCGATATTTTCCAGTTGCACGTGAACCGCTCGGTTCCCCGCATCTACACGGTGAACGACGAGCACGCCGCTCTGCCGCCCGTCATGCCGTCGGAGAAGCGCCGTTCCCACCGGGCCGCCCCGCGGCTTGCCGATGCGACGCGCCGGGGGGCGCGGCGCCACGGTGCCCGCAAGCGGGCGCGCCC
>CAZCGD010000136.1:0-5202 GCA_964498105.1 uncultured Streptomycetaceae bacterium | reverse complement strand
GCGCATCCGGTATCAGTCGTGGCCCGGTCCCCAGCGCGTCGAGATACTCGACGATCACTGGTGAGTCGTAGAGCCCCCGTCCGTCGTCGAGCACCAGCGTGGGAACTTTCCCGAGCGGATTGAACTGCGGCACGGGGGAGCCTGGCGCCGAGCCGCGCGCGACGATGTACTCGTGCGGAATGCGCTTTTCCTCGAGGACGATGCGCACCTTGCGCGCGAACGGGCTACCCGGCGAGCCGAACAGTTTCATGGGATCTCCTGTGTTTCCCCCGGATTCTAACCTCGCGGCGCGCCGCCCAGGGAAAAGCGGGAATTGTGTGCGTCCCCCTTATCTCATATCCTTATCTATTGTCCCGGGAGGAGTCATGGACCAGTCAGGCAAGATCAAATATTCCGTCGTGGAGGGTTGGGAGCAACTGCCCAGGGACTACGTGCACCGGGACGTCGCGGGAGTGGCCGTTGACGGCGAGGACCGCGTCTACCTCATGTGCCGCGGCGACCATCCCGTGCTGGTGTACGACCAAAAGGGGAAATTCGTGCGCTCGTGGGGGGAGGGCGATTTCTCGTACCGCACCCACGGCATCTACGTGGCCCCCAACGGCACGCTCTTCTGCACGGACGACGGCCAGCACACCGTCCGCCAGTTCACGCCCGCCGGCAAGCTCCTCATGACGCTCGGAATCAAGAATACGCCGTCGGATTCGGGGTACGACGGCAAGAACCTGGGCAGCATCACGCACGGCGCGGGCCCGTTCAACCGGCCCACCAACGTCGCGATCGGTCCCAAGGGGGATATCTATATCACCGACGGCTACGGCAACGCCCGCGTGCACGTGTTTTCCGCCACGGGCCAGTTAAAGCGCTCGTGGGGTGAGCCGGGCAAGGGTCCCGGCCAGTTCCACCTGCCCCACGGCATCGCCGTGGCGGCCGACGGGCGCGTCTTCGTCTGCGACCGCGAAGCCGACCGCATCCAGATCTTCAGCCCGGACGGCGAGTACCTGAGCGAGTGGAAGGACACCCAGCGGCCCACGCACCTGGCGTTCGACTCACAGGGCAGGGCCTACGTGACCGAGCTCGCGTGGCACGAAGGCGACACCTCGTACTCTCTCGGCCCGATCACGAAAGCGAAGGAGCGCCACGCGCGGATGAGCATCTACGACAAGAACGGCAAGCTCGTGCTCCGCTGGGGCACGCCCCAGGTGACGGCGCCCGGGAGCTTCGCCGCCCCTCACGGCCTCGCACTCGACTCCAGGAACGACCTCTACGTGAGCGAGGTCACGTGGACCTTCGCGGTCAGCCGCGGCCGCGCGCCCGCGGACTGCCACACGTTCCAGAAATTCTCACTCAAGACCAACGGGTGATGACTGACGTCCAGTTCAAAGTTCCGGGTTCCATGTTCCATGTTCCAAGTTCCAAGTTTGAACTCGCGAGCGGCAGCTCGCGCTGAAAACCTTGAACCTTGAACCTTGAACTTGGAACTTGGAACCTTGAACACCCTGTGTTCAGCGGTAGCGCGCGCGGAGCAGGCGCGCGGCTTCGGCTTCGGCGCGCAGCTTGAGATAGACCTCGTCTATATCCACCCTGGCGGCTGAGCCGGGCGCGAAACCGCAATCGGGATTCAACGTGATGCGTTTCGCGTCGATGCGCGAGAGGGCCCGGTCGATGCGCGCGACGATGGTCTGCGCCGGTTCCATCGCACCCGGGGTCACGTCAACCACGCCGAGGCCCAGCTCGAAGTCGCCGCGCAGCCGCGCGAGGCTCTCCAGGTCGTCGGCGCCGGCGGCGGTGAATTCCATGGTGAGGTGCTGGACCTTCAATTTGTTCAGTTGGGACAGGATCGGCCCGTAGGTCCCGGCATGGTGCTTTTCGCCGCGCACGCGCGCGCCGGCGCGCCGGCAGAGATGCACCGCGAACTTGATCCCGGTAAAGCCGCTCACGAGCTCGTTGATCATGTCGGCGGCGAAATCGGCGGAGCGGTCGGGGTCAGCGTAAGTGCGGCGCACGTCGGGATCGACGAACAGGCACAGGTGCGGGTCGTCGATCTGGACGATGTCGATGCCGATGTCGCGAATCATTTCTATCTCGCGGCGCAGCGGCGCCACGCAGTCGCGCACAAAATCTTCCCGCTTCGGATAGGCCTTCTTCGAGCGCTCCGGGTGCCACAGGCGCTCGCCCAGCAGGGCGGGCGCGGGCAGCGTGATCTTGGTGCCGACGCGCGCCACGCTCTTCAGGAACCTGGCCTCCTTGGCGATGAATCCCGCCGGCTTGGGCGCGAGCTTGTCGGTGACCACGGTCCACGGCCGCCCGTCCGCCGGATTCACTTCCAGCGTGAAGCCGTGCGCCAGCTCGGCGATGACGCCGATATAGGAGCGCCGCCGCCACTCGCCGTCGGTCACGACGTCGAGGCCCGCCATCTCCTGCATCGATACGGCGTAGCGGATCGCGGCGTCCATGGCGTGCTCGTCGGCCGCGTCCCAGGCCGGCTTCTCGATCAGCTCGCGCACGTGCTGCGGGCGCGGCATCGAGCCGACCACCGAGGCGGGGAACAGCGGCAGCACGGTCACAGCCGCCACTCCGTCTGCGCCAGGTTCAGGTCTTCCTGCGTGTCGATCTCGCGGTACTGGCCGTGGGTGTCGGCGTGGCCGAACTCAACGCCCTGCTCGATCATGTCCTGGAGCAGGTGGATCAGGTAGGCCTTCTGGAACTGGGCGGCCTCGCGATACGGCTTGTCCCAGCACTCGCGCCGGCGGCGGTGATAGTGGCTGCGCAGCAACTGCGCCCCGCGCGCGCTGAACTTGGCAACGCCCATGAATTCGCCGTTCGCATCGTCATACGGGATGTTGCGCTGCACGCGCTCGACGCGACCGTTCATCGTGATGGACTTCTCGGCGTCCTGCGGCGGGTGCTGGGTGCGCGGCTGGTAATGCGTGCGCCAGTCGGTGTCGATACCGAGCGCGATATCGGCAGGGGAGGCGACGAGCTTCGCGACGAGGCCGCCGGTGTAGAGGATATCGGCATAGGTCGTCACGAACGGCTGGTCCATCAGGTCCTCGGCGACCATCAGCGAGACGAGGATATTGTTGTCCTGCCATTCGCGGTTGTGCCGGAACGTGAAGCGCGGGTACTCGCGCTGGACGGCTTCGATGCGGTAGCCGCCGATGAAGCAGATCTCGGTGACGCCGCCGGCGGCGAGCGCTTCAACGGTCCAGTCGAGGATGCGTTTCCCGCGGATCTCGGCAAAGCATTTCGGCGCGTTCGCGGTGGTCGGCATGAGCCGCTGCCCGCGTCCCGCCCCGATGATGATCGCACGCATTAGGGGACCATGATCGGGCAAAGCGACCGCAAAATCAATCGCCCGGCCGCCGCCGCGGCTTGTTCTTGACAGCCCTCGCGCACATCAGCCAACATCAATCGGAGGGGGCCCTCCATCCGAGTGGCCGACCATCCCATAATCAGAATCGACATGACGGTCGCAGCCGCTGTATGAGTTCATCCGAGCCTGAAGCGCGCCTACGAGGCAATTAGAGGACTTGATGCTGAAAGTCGAACAGTTGACGAAGACGTTCGGATCGCTGGTCGCGGTCGACAACCTGTCCTTCGAGGTGCCGAAGGGGCAGATGGTCGGCATCATCGGCCGCTCCGGCGCCGGGAAATCGACCCTGTTGCGCATGATCAACCGCCTGACGGATTCAACGTCGGGGCGCATCCTGTGCGACGACGCGCCGGGGCCGGGGGGCGACGTCTGCGCCTTGAAGGGACGCGAGCTGCACCTGTGGCGCCGCAAGTGCGCGATGGTGTTTCAGCAGTTCAACCTGGTCCCGCGGCTCGACGTCATGACCAACGTCCTGATGGGGCGCTTGAGCTACCAGCCGACCTACCGTTCCCTCCTGAAGCTGTTCACGCCGCAGGAACGGGCGCTGGCGGTGATGACACTCGAGCGGGTCGAGATGGCCGCATTCATCCTGCGACGCTGCGACACGCTGTCGGGCGGCCAGCAGCAGCGCGTCGCCATTGCCCGCGCGCTGGTGCAGGAACCGGGCATCCTGCTCGCCGACGAGCCGATTGCATCGCTCGACCCGCGCAGCGCCGCGCGCGTGATGGAGATCCTGCGCACCATCAACCGCGAGGACGGAATAACCGTGATCTGCAACCTTCATACGCTGGATACCGCGCGCATATATTGCGACCGGATGATCGGCCTGCGCAGCGGCAGGATGGTGTTCGACGGCGGGCCGCGCACGCTCGACCGCAACGGCATCCAGGAAATCTACGGCGGGGCAGGCGAGGACGATGTCGACGAGAACGTCACGTCGCTGTCCGGCGCCCGCATGGCGAGTTTTGGAGCTGCTTGAATCTGGAAAAGGCCATTTGCCACAGAGCATTCGATTACGTGAGGCACCTACGCGAAAGGAAATGACCATGAAAACTTCGAGCAAGCTGGTGTGGGTTTTGACGCTGGCCGCGACCGGCAGCCTGTGGGTAAGCAGTGCCGCGATGGCACAGACCGACTGGCGCAAGCAGTATCCCAAGTTCCGCTACGGCGTGCAGGCCGTGGAGACCCAGGCCGCGGCCCTGACGCGCTACAAGGGTTTCGGCGAGTACGTTAAGAAAAAGCTCGGCGTCGAGCTGGAGTTGTTCCTGTCCGCGGAATACGCGGGCGTGATCCAGGCGATCGGCGCGAAGCAACTGGAAGTGATGGATATGGGCGCGGCTGGCTACGCCGGGGCCTGGCTCGAAACCAAAGGCGGCGTCGAGCCGCTGGTCGTTCCCACGAACAACGATGGCAGCATCGGCTACTACGCGGTCGCGTTCGTGCGCACCGACAGCCCCTACAAGAACCTCAACGACCTGAAAGGAAAGGTCTGGGCATGGGTGGAGCCGAACTCGTCGTCCGGCTACATCTTCCCCCTGGTCGGCTTTCGCAAGATGGGGCTGGAACCGGAGAAGCACTTCGGCAAGGTCGTGTACTCGGGCGGGCACGAGCAGAGCATCATCGGCGTGCTCGACAAGGCCTACGACGGCGCCATCACCTGGACCAACGACGTCGAGAAGCACACCCGCGGCGGCCTGCACATGATGCTCTCGCGCGGCGTCCTCAAGAAGGAAGACATCCGCATCATCTGGGTTTCCGACTTGATTCCCAACCCGGTCATCGCCATCCGCTCCGACCTGCCGAAGGAGATGAAGGCCGAATTGAAGGCG
>CAZCGD010000135.1:0-2678 GCA_964498105.1 uncultured Streptomycetaceae bacterium | reverse complement strand
GGTCGGGCGATGCCTGCGTGACTCGCGGGCGGGCCCATATTGGAGGCGGAAGACGGAAGGCGAAGAATCGCTGCTCAACGGTTCTTACTTTCGCCTTTCGCCTTTCGACTTTCGCCTTGCTAGGGTAAGGCTCGCCGTCAGATCACCTTGCGATCCCGGAACCCCTGGATCTCCGCCGCGCTGTAGCCGAGCTCGGTCAGCACCGCCTCGTTATGCTCCCCCAGTTCCGGCGCGATGCCGATCCGGGCCGGCGTTGCGGAGAAATTCCACGGCGAGCCGTGCACTTTCAGCTTCTTGCCGTGCTTGGGATACTCGACCTCGGTCACGTAGCCGTTGGCCAGGACATCGGGGTCATTCGATGCTTCCAGCAGCGTGTTGATGGGCGCCGCAACAATATCCGCGCCGCGCAGCAGCGCGACCCATTGGTCGCGGGGGCCGGTCGCGAACAGGTCATCGAGCGTCTTCAACAGCGTCTGCCGCCGCTCATCGGAGGACGTCGCGGCGCCCAGGTCGCCGAACCCCGCGCTCACCAGCGTGTCGTAAAAGCCCAGCGCGGACATAGCCTCCTTCCATTTGGCGCCGCGGAGCTGAAACACCAGCGGCTTGCCGTCCACGTCGTTGAAACTCGCGGAGAGGCCCGGCCGTTCCGGCGTGCCGGTGACGCGTGCCTGGCCGGTGACCGGGTTCCGGTTGCGCCACATCGCGGTGGTCAGGGTCCAGCCCATCAGCCGGATCTGCCCTCCCAGCAACGAGCAATCGACCTTCTGGCCCACCCCTCGCGTCCGCGCGCAGTGCAGCGCCGCCAGCATTCCGCCGAACGCCAGGATGGCGCAGGTTTCATCGGCAACCGATACGATTCCGGTCCGCAGGGGCTGGCCCGGCGAGGAGTAGGCCTCGGCGATGCCGCCCAGCGCCTGCGCCATGGAATCGGTGCCCGGAAGAGCGGCATTCGGTCCCTTGGGCCCGTAACCGGAAATCGAAACGTAGACGAGCTTCGGGTTGATCTTCTTCAGGTCCTCGTAGCCGTAGCCGTTCTTCTCCGCGGCGCCCGGGCGGAAGTTCTGGCCGAAGATATCGGCCCGGGCCACGAGCCGGTACAGGATCGCCCGCGCCTCCGCGGTTTTCAGGTTCAGCGTGACGCTCTTCACGCCCCGGTTGTTCGTTTCGAAAATTGTGCTGGGCAGACCGGGAAACACGCTGGATGCGCGGGTGTTGTCGCCGCCGTTCGGCACCTCGATCTTGATGACCTCGGCCCCCAGGTCGGCCATCAGCATGTAGGGAACCGTGCCGGCCTGCGCGGTGGAGCAGGCAACCACCTTGACGCCGTCGAGCGGACCGCGTGACTGGGCCATGGCGCCGGAAATCGTGGTCTGTCCCCGATTGATGGTCAGCGCTCGAGCTTCAGCCCGGCCGCCTTGATGACGTGCGACCAGCGCTCGGACTCGCTCTTCATATGCGCGACCAGCCCCGCCGGGGAAGTCGGTTGAGGTTCCTGCCCCATCTCGGAGATCCGCTGCGCGAACGGCGCATCGGCAAACATCTTCACGATTTCCGCGTTCAGCCGGGCAACAATCGCAGGCGGGATGCCGCGGGGCGCGATCAGGGCGTACCAGGTGACGCACTGGAATCCGGGCAGGGTCTCCGCAACGATCGGAATCTCCGGTGCCGCGGGTGAGCGTTTGGTCGCGCCCAGCGCGATTGCGTGTAGCTTGCCCGCCCGCACCAAGGGCAATATGGGGGGCATGCTGTTGAACATGAACTGCACTTGGCCGCCGACTACGTCGTTGATGGCGGGCGCAGTACCCTTGTACGGCACATGCACGAAATTGACTCCGGTCATCGTCTTGAGCATTTCGCAGCCGAGGTGATTCGACGTTCCGAATCCCGGCGAAGCGCAGTTAAGCTGGCCGGGCCTGGCGCGCGCCAGCGCGACCAGGTCATCGACGGTCCTGGCGGGCAGCCCGACATGGCTGAACAGTAACTGCGGGCTGATTACGAGGAGAGAGATCGGCGCGAAGTCGCGAATCGGGTCGTACGGCAGCTTGCTGAGGAGCGGGTTTAACACGAGGCCCGCCGAGGTGGAAACCAGCAGAGTGTAGCCGTCCGGTGTCGCGTTCATCGCGACTTCGTGGCCAATCAGGCCGCTCGCGCCGGCGCGGTTGTCGACCACCATCTGCTGGCCCATGCTGTCGGTCAGGCGCTGGGCAATCAGCCGCGTCGCGATATCGGTGGCGCTGCCCGCGGTGTTTGGCACGATGATCCGGATCGGGCGCGCGGGATAGGATTGCGACGAGGCCGTGACGGATGCACACGTGGCCGCCGCAGCCGCAAGCGCCACGCCCAGGCGATGAATGCAGCTCATGATCGACTCTCCTTCGTTTCGCTTTCGCGATGGGTGCGGTTCAAAGCGCTGCTAGCCTTCAAGTGCGCGAGCCTGTCGTTCTGGAAGGGGGGCAGACTCGACTTTCCAGGGAAGTATCGCGCCAAACCGAGGCCGCGACAAATGCGCGTACGCCGCATTTGCCAGGGATGAGGGCTGAGGGCGGAGGGATGACCTGGACGCTTCGCTGAAGGATGAAGGCGGAAGGTGGAGGGCGGAAGGGCTAATACCAACGGTGCGAGTCAGGGGAATCCCTGCCGGGGCCCGGCGGTGCGGCGCCCGGCCCGGTGGCGAAGTA
>CAZCGD010000134.1:0-5564 GCA_964498105.1 uncultured Streptomycetaceae bacterium | reverse complement strand
GTCTACGGTATTCGTGCCGGCAACCGACGCGCCACTGGCCTTCGTCGCCGGCCCCAAGGGCGTGGAAGCGCTGCTGCTGCAATTCGCCAGGAATTCGCCGGGGCCTGTCCCGACGAATTCCTAATTCATGAACCGTTCATCATTCATCATTCATAATTCGTCATTGATATTGCTGTACGCGGCACTGGCAACAGCGTTGCCGCACGCCAGCGCACAGCAATATCCCGCCAGACCAGTGCGGCTGATCGTCCCGATCTCGGCCGGCGGCGGGCTGGACACCATCGCGCGCGCCGTCGGGCAGAAAATGACCGAAAACCTCGGGCAGACCATCGTGGTGGACAATCGCGGCGGCGCCAGCGGCACCATCGCCGCCGAGGCCGCCAAGTTCGCGGCGCCGGACGGCTACACGGTACTCATGACCAGCGCGACGCTGGTGATACGCCCCCTGCTCTACAAGGTGCCGTACGATCTCGCGCGCGATTTCGCGCCGATCACGCAGCTCTCCACCCAGTCCTACCTGCTGATGGTGAGCAACGCGGTTCCCGCGAAGTCGGTCGCCGAGCTGGTCGCCCACGCGCGGGCCAATCCCGGCAAGCTCAACTATGGCTCGGTCGGCAACGGCAGCCAGATCCACCTGCTGACCGAGTTGTTCCGGACGATGACCAGGACCGAGGTCATCCACGTGCCGTACAAGGGCATCGTCAACGCTTTCCCCGATCTGATCTCCGGCAACATCCAGTTCATGTTCGGCAGCGTCATCACCGGCCAGCCGCACGTGAAAGCCCAGCGGATCCGGGCGCTGGCGGTCTCCGGGCCGAAGCGTGTGAAGGCGTTTCCAGAATTACCCACGGTGGCGGAGGCCGGCGTGAAGGGTTTTTCCGTCACGCAGTGGTACGGCCTGCTGGTGCCGGTCGGGACGCCGCGCGAGATCGTCGATTTTCTCAATAAGGAATTCAACAGGACCCTGCAGCAGCCGGACGTGGCCGCGCGCCTCGCCGCCGAAGGCTCCGAGGCCGTCGGCAGCACGCCGCAACAGCTCGCGGCTCACATCAAGGCCGAGCGCGCCCGCTGGGCCAAAGTGATCAAGGACGCGGGAATTAAAGGCGAGGAGTAGACTGGGCGCATGTTCTGGAACGCCCTCCACATCGCGTCTCAATTCCTGGGCGCGTTAGCCGTCCTGTTCCCACTCGCGCTCGCCAACGCCGCCGATTTCCCAACGCGGCCGATCCGCGTGATCGTGCCGTTCGTGGCGGGTGGTGGGACGGACCTGCTTGCGCGGTTCGTATCCCCGCGCCTCGGAGAATTGCTTGGCCAGCAGATCGTCGTGGACAATCGCGGCGGCGCGGGCAGCGTGCTGGGGACGCAGATTCTCGCCCAGTCGGTCCCGGATGGTTACACGCTCGGGGTGTTCGATACCGCGTTCGCCATCAATCCTTCGATCGTGGACAAGTTGCCCTACGACGGCGAGCGCGATTTTGTGTTCATAGCGATCATCGCGACCTCGCCCTCGCTGCTGGTGACGCACCCCGGCCTCAAGGTACGGTCCATCCAGGAGCTCGTGGCGCGGGCGAAGAGTCAACCCGGGAAGATCAAGTTCGCCTCCGCCGGCGTGGGTTCTTCGAGCCACCTGACGGGACAGATGCTGATGACCGCCGCGAAGATCGAGCTGCTGCATGTCCCGTACAAGGGCGCGGGCGCGGCGATCCTGGAACTCCTGGGCGGTCATGCCGATGTCACCTCCGTGGTACCGGGTTCGGTATTGCAGCAGATCTCGGCCGGAACCCTGGTCCCGCTCGCCATCACGGGCAAGGCCCCTCACTACACGCTGCCGTCCGTGCCCACGTTCGCGAGCGTCGGTCTGGGGGCTGTGAATCCGGGCCAGTTCCGTTTTCTCGTGGCGCCGGCGGGATTGCCCGCCGCGATCCAGAAAAAACTTGCCGCCGCGATGCACACCGTGCTGGAGCCCCGTGAGTTCCGGACGCGCCTGTCCGACAACGGCTTCGACGTGGAGCTGCTGGTGGATGCGGACGCCCGCGCCTACATCGTTCGGGAAATCCGCAAGTGGCGGCAGGCGGTGAAGGACGCCGGGGCTAAGTAACCGCGGCGACTACACGGTACGGACGTGCAAGGCCAACTGAGGAGGGCCCATGTACAAGAACATCCTGCTGCCGACCGACGGCTCGGCGCTCTCCCAGATTGCAATCGACAACGGCCTGCAATTCGCGAAAGCCGTCGGCGCGAAAGTGACCGGCTTCTACGTGATCGTCGAGCGCGAGCCCGAGTCATTCGAGGACTACGCGCCGGTGGATGTCAAAGCGCCCAGTCTGGACGCAGTGGCGAAACAGGAGTCGGAGAAATATCTCAAGGTCATCGCCGACCGCGCGCGCGCGATTGGCGTGACCTGCGCGACGCACTCGATGCAGCACACCTCGCCGCACCAGGCGATCATCACCATGGCGACGCAGACCGGCTGCGACCTCATCATCATGGCCTCGCACGGCAAGAAAGGCATTACTGGCGAACTGGTCGGCTCCGAGACCGCGCGCGTCATCACCAACTGCAGAATTCCGGTGCTCGTCTATCGCTAGACGAGCCACCGGATAAGAGCGTGAGTCGTGAGTCGACCTATGGCCGCTCGTCGCGCTTGCACTTGAAGATGACTTCGTAGGCCTTCTCGGCGATGGCGTCGTCCGCCAGACAGGCGACCGCCTGCACGAGATCCCGCGGCGCCTCCTCGATCAGCAGGTCGGTGACCCAGGCGTGGACCAGCCCCTGCCGCTGGTCGTCCGGCATGGACAGCAGCCGCTAGTGTCCTGAGTCGCTAGTTCGCTGAACAAAAGATGCCGACAATTGACGCCATACTTTGTCGCAAATCCTCGCCAGGTGTCCAACCTGGCTGCGGTTTGCTTCGCGTCTGGCGCCAATTTCGACACTTTTGTCATGCCTGGCGTGTCAACATGATGATGGATTTATCAACGAACTAACGACTCAGGACACTAGGGTGGCGTTTATTTTTGCGTCGTTGCACGCGGCCAGCAGCAGGCTGACGAAACCCTCGACATCTGCGACCGAGCGTGGCGGAGTGGCTGGCATGGGCAAGAGCCGTGATTCGTGAATGGTGAATGGTGAATCGTGAATGGTGAATCGACCGCTTGGTATTCCTCTGTGCTCTCTGTGACCTCTGTGGCTGAATTGCAGTTTCTAGAGTCAATCCAGCCGGATGCCGGCTTCCTTCACGACCCGCGTCCAGCGCGCGGTCTCGGCCTTGAGAAAGGCGGTGAACGCCTCCGGCGTGCTGCCGACGGCCTCCGCCGCGTCCACGGCGAAGCGCTGCTTCACATCCGGCAACTGCACGATCCGCACCACCTCGCGATGAATCTTGGCGACGACCTCCCGCGGTGTCTTCGCCGGGACGAACATGCCCATCCAGCCCGTGAATTCGTATCCGGGGATGGATTCGGCGATGGCAGGAACGTCGGGCATCGAGGGCGAGCGCCTGGGTGTAGTCACCGCGAGTAGACGCAGCTTCCCCTCCTTCACCTGCGGCAGGGTGGAAACCGGGCTGCCCGTCAGAAAATGCAGCCGGCCGGCCATCAGGTCCGTGATCGCCTGCGGCACACCCTTGTACGGCACGTGCACCACCTTGATGCCGGCGAGTATGCAAAACAGCTCCGCCGCAAGATGGTTGGAAGTCCCGTTGCCCCCGCTGCCGTAATTCAACTCGCCCGGCTTCGATTTCGCGTACGCCACAAGTTCCTTCACGGACTTCACCGGCAGTGAGGGATGCGTGACCAGCACGTTGGACTGGGCAACGACTTGCGTCACCGGGGTGAAATCACGCGCCGTGTTGTACGGCAGCCTGGTATAGACGCTGTCCCGCACCGCGAGCGCCGAGGTCGTGAACATGATGGTGTAGCCGTCCGGTGCGGCGCGCGCGGCGGTCTCCGCGCCGATCACGCCAGGACGGTTGTCCACGACGAATTGCTGGCCCCAGGCTTCGCTCAGCTTCTGCATCACCGCGCGCGCCACGATATCCGCCCCGCCCGCCGCCGCCGAAGGCACGATCACCCGCACCGGCTTGGTGGGATATTGCTGCGCGCTGGCGTGCGGCAACGCTGTTGCCAGTGCCGCGCACAGCAATATCAATGATGAATTATGAATGATGAATGATGAGTGGTTCATGATAATGGGGACGCACACAAATATTTGAGAAAAGGTGTGCGTCCCAATACTACGCAATACTACGCTGACGGCGCGCCCGTAGAATCAGAAGTATCGCCAGACCAGGTACGCAATAGCGACTATGCAGGCAAGTATGCCGGGAACGGCAATCAGGGTGACGGTTCGCTGGCGCGCCAGTCCAAGCCGTTGCAGAGCGACCGACTCCGCAATGCTTTCCCTGGACTTCTTCACCTGCTCCTCCGCCGCAACCCGCTGCGCGGCCAACAGCCCAAGCATCTCCCGCTGACCATCGCGAATCTCACGAAGGACTTCTAATATCTGCTGTTCGTTCTCCTGGCTCATGGTGATTTCAGTCAGCTAAGAAATAGATCGAGCCTGCCCGCTCATTTGATTCCTGGCACCGACTGCACGAAGCCGGCTCCTGGCCAAGATTGCTCTTTTTTCCTCTTCGGTTGCCTCGCTCCAACGAACAATTTCTGAAATGGATCGATAACAACCCAAACAAATATCATTCTCGTCAAGACAGCAATTGCGACTGCATGGCGAAAACACGCTGCCGATAGGCTCCTTTGCATCATCCAGAAATTGCGTCGGCGTGATTTTCACGTTGCCAATCCGATTTATCCTCATGCGTCACACCTCCGTGCAGTAACGGCAGAAATGCGACCATCCGTTAACGCCGCTTAGGGAACCTCTGAACTACTGGTGTTTCGTCGTTCCCGCGAAGGCGGGAACCCAGTACCTTCAAGTACTTCTGGATGCCCGCCTGCGCGGGCATGACGGTTATTCAGAGCTTCCTTAGAAGGCGAATTTCGACCTCAAAAAAGGGCTTCTTAGAGTCCGCAGCACGCTGTTTACAGTATGTCTTGCCACTGAATCAATGCGTTGCGCTGGTCCGACCCCGGCCTACGGCCCCGGCCTACGGCCTAGCAGGATATTTTGACCCCCGTATCAGCTCGCGGTCACCGTCAGCTTTACACCGAGGGCATCCATCAACTTGCGGACGGTCTCGTAACGCGGTTTAGCGCCAGGCGCGAGCGCCTTGTACAGACTCTCGCGACCCAGCCCGGAATCCTGGGCGACCTTGGCAATTCCCCGTGCCTTGGCGACATTCGCCACCGCGATCAGAAATACTTCCGGATTGGAATCTTCCAGTGCCGCCGTGAGATATTCGGCGATGACCTTCTCATCGTCGAGATATTCCGATGCATCGAACGGTGCGACTTTTACTTTCGCCATGATTCGCAATCGCCGAAATTACCAAGCGCCGCTGCATCCAGCCGCGACAGGATGCGCGCCTTGCCCTTGAGGTCCCTCAGCTTCCCCAGCCATGCAGCGAATTCTGCCGTGCGGATCAGGATGTTCATTCCCAGGCCATTGTA